>JAZDPD010000247.1:0-2060 GCA_043798045.1 Candidatus Omnitrophota bacterium
TCTAGTTCTTTTAAATTTATGTCCCTGTAGCTCAGTTGGATAGAGCATCAGCCTTCATTATGGAGCCTTCATAGGGAATTGAACCTATGAAGTGGATGTCGCTAATTCGGTGAATATCCTTTCGAGGACAACACCGAGCTACCCGCAAGGGGAGTGTAGAGACTTTACACGACAGGGCTGAGATGCCCAAGATAAAGTCCAGCCAGCAAGTCTTCTTTACGAAGATGGTTAAGGTAACTTAATGCTGGATGCTAAGCTGAGGGTCGTGCGTTCGATTCGCGCCAGGGACGTTTAATTTTGCATCAATTGACACTATGGCGACACTAGAGCTTTTGTGATGTTTTTGATTGAAACGTTCATCCGTTCTAAGTCGCTGTAACCAATTGATTTCTAACAGTTTTGTCCCTAGATAAGTTTAGAAGAGCATCAGTCTTCTAAGCTGAGGGTCGTGCGTTCGATTCGCGCCGGGGACGCCATTTTTATAGGAGCGTGAATGTTTTTCAGGATCAAGCCTGTTGTTGTGGCCGGCATTATGATGGTGTGCATGGCATTGGCAGCGGGCTCTTTTTATATCTATTTCAAACTTAATGTCTGCCGGATTTTTAATACGCAGGTCAGTGCGCTGACCAACCGCCATGTTGAGGCGGCGCATATCCAGGCAGAGTTTCCGGCGACTTTTCTGATCGAAGGTCTTTCCATAGACGGGATGTTGGAGTGTCCGCGGGTCAGGGTTGCGTTGGACCTTTTATCGTTATTTAACCGGGAGATCCGTATTCGTTCCGTGGAGTTGGATGCGCCACGTATACGCTGGGAGGAAAATACAGCGGTAGTTGTGCCAGAAGTACCTGGGCAGTCTGTGGAGGTCGTTGCTGCGCCCCAAAGGGTGCGGGGCGTTATTGTTTCAAAGCTTTTGGTGCATGACGGGGTTTTGATCATCAAGAATGACGGGCGTGAATATTTTCTGGACCAGGTGCAGTTGCGTGCTTTACGTGTTCCGGTCATTAGTGCGCCGGCACGCACCGAGTTTTATTTAACAGCTTCAATGATTAAACTGAACGTGCCTTTTATCGGGAGTTTTCTAAAGGTCAATGGGTGGGTGAATTGGTACGCGCGGGATATGGATGCGCAGGTACAGGTTGTTGATGATAACGGTCGTGTCGGGCTGCAGGCCAAGATCATTTCACGGCAGAATGATATGCAGGTCGATGGGGATATGCGTTTGACAGCCCAGCAGGTGCCCCAGGCGGTCGGCAAGAAAATGGGCCTGATGGAAGATGTTGTGATTAATGTGCTTTCCTCGACGTCGACTGATCTCGATCTGGGTTTTTCGTTTCAAACCAGGATGGATCATATTTCCATGGAAAAAGTGCATTTGTCTGGCCAGATAACAACGGGCTTGAATTCTTTGGCAACATCGGGTAATATTGTGGCCGGTTTGGAAGAGCTTGGCACCGAATTGTTTAAAATGATGCCTTCTTCGCCGCAATAAGATTTGAATGTAAGATTTGTTTTGAGAAGTTATAATACGCTAAAGGTTGGCCTGTAATAATAGATTTATGGTGGCTGTAGATCAGTGGTAGATCCCTTGATTGTGGTTCAAGTTGTCGCGGGTTCGAATCCCGTCAGCCACCCCATTTAGCAAAAAACCCTCGCCAAAAGCGAGGGTTTTTTGCTAAATGTACTGTAAGAAACGGGATTCGAATTGAGCTCCGCTGGACGCGAAGCGTCCTATGTGCGGGGCGAATGTCTGACCCGAAAGGAGCGACGGCCTGCAACGCAGGCCGGAAAGCGACTGGAGGGCAAAGAATCCCGTCAGCCACCACATTTAGTGTAAGTTATTGCAGCACAATGACTTACAGCACAAAGCCCGGCGATGAATAATCGTCGGGCTTTTTCCATCTGGCGCACTGTTGGTTTCGGCTAAGGCCTCAACCATTTCCTCGTCGCGCTTCTATAGGCGGGACTTCGGTCACAAAGGCTTACGGCATCGTGTTTTTAAGGTTTATTGTCGTCGGTATTCGGTTTCTTCTCCGTCGATAAAGAGAGAGGGAATATGACCG
>JAZDPD010000248.1:0-5604 GCA_043798045.1 Candidatus Omnitrophota bacterium
CTTCGACACCGGTGGAATGCTTTCAGTGGGCGCCTCAGGCCCGAGCAATACCGCGATCCATTGTGTGCCTTTATTGTTCTCGCATGCAAACTTCAGGGTCATGGTCAGCGGTATGCATAAAACCATGCCGACCGGGCCAAACAGGCTTCCCCAAACAATCAACGAAAGGAAGACCACCAGCGTGGACAGTCCAAGCTTTCGCCCCATGAGCCTCACTTCAATTACATTGTCAAGCGTAAAGTTAATGGCCATATATCCTGCGGTTGCCATCAAGGCGCGGCCTATCCCTAATTGGATAAAGGCAAGAAGAACCGCGGGAATGCCGGCAACCGTGGAGCCGACATTCGGCACATAGTTGAGCAGAAAGGCCAGAAAACCCCAGAGAATAGGAAAATCCACGCCAAGAATGGACAGCCAACCCCCTATCAGAATTCCCGTGGCCAGACTGATGAAAGTCTTGATGACCACGTAGCGTTCAATATCACCGACAAACTTTGTGAACTCGGGAAATACCTGATGAGGGTGACCGAGAACAGCGCGGAGCTTGACTGGAAAACTGGAGGCCTCGAGCAGAATGAAGGTGACGGTGAGCAGAATCAGGACAATGTTCGAAAAGGCCGCGCCCAACCCCGCGAGCAGGCGTGCAGTGAGGTTCATCACCGCTGTCGGATTGATATATCCGAGCAGAATCTTGTCCATGCCCGGAACGCCCCTGGCCGACAAAAACGCATGAAATGCCGTGACTTGATCCTGCAAACGCGTCTGATATTCCGGCAACTTGGTGTAAAAACTGTTGATGGACGCGCCTACGATTGCGCCGATAACCAGTAAAATGGTGATCATGCCGGCCACCACCAGCAGCACCGCAACAAAAGAGGGAATGCGTTTTCGCTCAAGCCAGAGTACGGGCGGCGTCCCGATGATGGCGAAAAAGACCGCGACAAGAAATGACACCAGTACCGACTGCGCCTGATTTATGCCCGTGATGATGATCACAAGCGCTGCCGCGGTAACCAGGAAGCGGATTCCTTTCTGGGAATTATTCTGTTCAGTCATGAATACACACCTCGTCGTATGCTTTACTCTCTTTAGGCCACATTCAAGGAATTAAAACAATATTCGTACCCAGAAAGTGGATGATTACTGTTGCATATAAATCATCAAGTTAGGACTATGCCGGGAAAACGGCTTTTCAACATCATTTATGCTTCTGAGAATGAAGTAAAATGCTCTGTGTGCATACTTATAAGGAATATCATTTGCGTTTTCGTAAAAAAGCAGATGCTTTTCAGATAAAACAGAAGAGGGTAAATCTTAAATGATTTTATAAAAGGCAGATACAAAGCGGGCACCGTCTTTGCTTTATGGCTATAGTCTGAACAGTAAAAGGGTTTTGTTATTTATGTATACAAAAAAATCCGTTGTCAAAGAAGTCGTAAACCTTTTGGGTGCAAAGAAGAAAATCATAAAACTTCACGAAAAGACCGTTGAAACAACTGTCAAAGTCAACACGGTCTTAACGGAGGTCGCCACTGTCTTTTTATTCATATCGCGCACCATAAAAGAAACATTTTCCCGTGATTTTGAATTTAAGGAGTTTTTACGCCAGTGTTTTAAGATTGGATATAAATCACTGCCGCTTATTTCCGTGACCGGGATTATCATGGGTTTGGTGCTCACCATTCAATCCCGGCCCGCCCTTGTGAATTTTGGAGCGGTTTCCATGCTTCCGGGCATGGTCGCGATATCTCTTATCCGGGAAATTGGACCGGTCATAACGGCATTAATATGCGCAGGTAAAATAGGATCCGGCATGGGCGCGGAGCTGGGTGCAATGAAAGTGACCGAGCAGATTGACGCCATGGAAGTATCCTCCACAAACCCCATAAGATATTTGGTGGTACCCAAAGTATTGGCCGCGACGCTGATGATACCGCTGCTCGTGTTATATGCGGATGCCCTCGGTATATTAGGGAGCTGGGCAGGCGCCAATATTAAGGGGGATGTGACTTTTGTTTTGTTCTTTATGCAGGCATTCAGCCACATTATGTTTATGGATTTTATACCGGCGGTCTTGAAAACGTTCTTCTTCGGCGCGGTGATAGGTTTTGTCGGATGTTATAAAGGATATACCGCGGGGCGCGGAACCGAGAGCGTGGGGATTGCCACAAATTCAGCCGTGGTGTTGTCATCCTTGCTGGTGGTCATTGTGGACGTGATTGCCGTGCAAATCACCGATTTGCTTTGATGTGAATTAAAGAAAGCGTCCGATGCCTGAAACCAACAATCAACCGGTCATGGAAGTCAACGGCATCCGGAAAGGATTTGGCAGGCAGGAGGTCTTGAAAAGCGTGTCGTTAAGACTTTTCAAAGGCGAAAATCTGGTGGTACTGGGAAAATCCGGCTCGGGAAAATCCGTCTTGATAAAATGTATCGTCCGCCTGTTGAATCCGGACGAAGGAACAATCAACATACTCGGAGAAGATGTACTGGCGCTGGACAGTGACGGCCTGGGGGAATTAAGGAAAAAAATAGGTTTTCTTTTTCAGAGCGGCGCGCTATACGACTCCATGACGGTAAAACAAAACCTGGAGTTTCCATTGCGAAGGGTTAAAAAGAACCTGACCCAAGAAGAAATAGACGAACAAACAAAAGCAGCCCTGGAACATGTTGGTTTGTTGGATGCCCTGGATAAGATGCCGTCGCAACTGTCGGGTGGAATGCGCAAACGAATCAGTCTGGCGCGGACCATTGTTGTTGACCCGGTAATAATGCTGTATGACGAACCGACCACCGGACTCGACCCGGCAACTTCCGATGAAATAAGCTCGCTTATCAATGACGTTCAGAAAAAATACAAGACATCCTCCATTATCATTACGCACGACATCGCCTGTGTCCGCGCCACCGCAAACCGCGTCATCATGTTGGAGAACGGTGAAGTTTATGAGGAAGGAGGGGTGGACAAGTTTGAGACATCGACGGACCCGCTCATCAAATCATTCTTTAAATAATCAAAGACAAGGCCTGAATATGGAAGAACACACACCCAAATACAAAGTACGGTTAGGGCTGTTTATTACAGGAGGACTGGCGCTTTTTGTCGTTGCCATCTTCCTGATAGGAAAGCAGCAGAATCTATTCAACCCTGTTTTCAGGCTGACTACAAAATTTTATAATGTCAGCGGATTGCAGGTAGGGAGCAATATCCGCTTTTCGGGGATTAACGTCGGCACGGTTGACAATATCAAGATCATCAATGATTCCACGGTACAGGTTGACATGTTAATCCGAAAAGATGTCCAGCAGTTTATCAAATCAGATTGTGAGGCCGGTATCGGTTCCTCGGGAATCATCGGCGACCGCGTTTTAGTCATCACGCAAGGCAGTGACAGCGCGCCCTTGCCAAAAGAAGGGCAGCACATTGCGTCAAAAGAGCCCGTGGAAACAGACGCCATCATGGAAAGCCTGAAAGCCACAGCCGATAATTCTGCAATTATTTCCGATCAGCTGGCGGAAATCATGACCAAATTAAACAGTGAAAACGGGATACTCGGGCGATTAATCCAGGACTCCACCATTGCGGAAAACATCAACCAGACGATCGTAAATATCAGAAAAAGCAGCCAGGGATTGAATGAAAACATGAATGCCGCCAAGGAATCATTCTTTTTGAAAGGCTATTTTAAAAAGAAAGAAAAAGCGGCCCAAAAAGTTAAAGAGGATGCTGTAGAAAAGAAGGCAGAAGAACAAGAGGCGAAAGAACAAAAGGCAAATGATAAAAAATAACGATCATAATGCCAGGGGACATTGTTTTAACCGGCGGTAATTTTCCATGAAAAACACTGTTAAGGCGGGTGCTTCGCTTGTCGGATTAGTGCTGCTGATAGCGGTAATGGTAGCCGGGGCGTTCTGGACTTTCAGCCAAATCGGGAAATCAGCCGAGGAGCGGAAGAATTCCTACATTATAATAAACCGCGCGGAAGATTTGCTGTCTGAGTTGAAAGACGCCGAAACCGGTCAGCGCGGCTATTTGTTGACAAATGATGATGCCTATCTGGAACCTTATTTAGAGGTGCGCGATATTATTAGCGGTAATCTGGAAGAATTGCGTCAGCTTACCGTTACCAGTGGCACCCATAAACATCTGGAGACACTGACTCCATTGATAGCCGCAAAATTGGCGGAGTTGGCGCATCTTATTGAGCTCCGAAACAACCATGACACGACTGCCGCACTTGCGGCTGTAGTCGATGGCCAGGGCAAGGCTTTGATGGACTCGATTCGTGTTCAAATGAACAGCTTTATCAAGATAGAGGAAGATGCTTTGGCGCAGCACAATGCAATGTTCCAATCGAACATGCGCCTTATGTTTATCGTCATCATTGCCATCAGCCTGCTGGCGCTGCTTTTTGCATTTTTGTTTGCCTATTGGACTAATCAGGAAAAACAACAGCAGCTGAAGAATGCAGCGCTCCTCCAAACACAGTCGTTGCTCGACATTCAGGAATACACAAACAAACAGCTGCTGAAGGCGAACGCCACCCTGCAGCTCAGCGAGGAAAAGCTCATCGTTACCCTTAGTTCCATCGGCGATGCGGTGATGGCCACCAATGCCTATGGCCATGTGACGCTCCTTAATCCCGTTGCAGAAAAGCTCACCGGTTGGACGCAGGCGGATGCCGCCGGCCGCTTGGTTGACGAGGTATTTCATATCGTCAACAATGAAACCCGTCAACCCGTCCCCATTCCAATAATGGAAACCCTGGCCCATGGCACAATACAAGGCCTGGCCAACCACACGGTGCTCATCGCGCGCTCCGGAAGTGAATGCTCTATCGCCGACAGTTGCGCGCCGATTCGCGATCACAACGGTCAGGTGGTCGGTGCCGTGCTGGTTTTCCGCGATGTCTCCGAAGAATATGCAACACAGCAGAATTTGCGCGACAGCAACACGCTGGTCCGGACGATTCTCGATACCGTGGTGGACGGCATCATCAACTTCAATGCCCGTGGCTGCGTCATTGAGACGGTTAACTCAGCCACGCTGCAAATGTTTGGCTATGCCGCCGAAGAACTGATCGGACAAAACGCCAGCATTCTGATGCCGATGCTTGAAAAAGACCCGCAGAATGGTTTCTTTGAGCACTTGTGCGCGACCGATGATGCACATCTCGTCAATCTCGGACGCGAAGTCGATGGCCGCCGCAAGGATGGAAGTGTTTTCCCATTGGAAATTACAGTCAACAAGATGTTAATGGGTACCCAGCGTTACTTCACAGGCATTTTACGGGACATCACCGAACGCAGGCAGATAGAAAACGGGCTGGAAAAGACCCGAAAAGAACTGGAGATTATTAAAACATCTGAAGATGCGGCCCGCGAATACGCCGACAGCATCATCAACACCGTCCGGGAGCCCTTGATCTCCCTGAATCAGGATTTAAGGGTGGTCTCCGCCAGCCGTTCCTTTTATGAAGTCTTTAAGGTAAACCCTGAAGCGACCGTGGGACAGCTCATTTATGACCTGGGAAACAAGCAGTGGGATATTCCCAAGCTGCGGGAGCTGCTGGAAACCATCCTTCCCCAAAAGGCAACCTTTGG
>JAZDPD010000239.1:0-4495 GCA_043798045.1 Candidatus Omnitrophota bacterium
CATCGGCCTTGAAATAAAGCACTCCATCCTTCTCATATACATCACCAGCATCCAGCTTATGAGCATGCCCTGTTGCCTCCCCTTCAGCCAAAACCCTGTTGGATTGCTTAACCGCGCCAGCAGGAATGACCTCGGCTGCAACAATCAGAATATCGCCTTGTCTTTTCATCTTGTGCCTCCATTAACCAAGGTTTTCAAAAGCCAACCCGTTATCACGGCTGAAACGCAAATTTACACGCGACTTGGGGCCTCCTTTAATAACACAAATATCAGCGATACCCGTGTTTTCTGGCGTTGGGTCATAATAATCTTCTCTATGTAATTGCAGAATCACATCAGCATTAACCTCAAGATTTCCCTCTTCACGAAAGATCTGAGAAAGACAGTGCAGCCTGCGTTTACTCTCATCCTCCTCAAACCGACGAGATAACCATACCGTCAGGAAAATCGGAATGTTACAGAGACGACTCAAATGTTTAAGCCTACGGCAAACCATGTCATACGCCTTATACCGCTCGGTATTGTTCAAAAGCACATAGTTATCAATAGCCTGAAGCGGATCAATGACAACAAACTTTACCCCGTGCCGTTTTACATGATTCTTGATGAGCCGCTCAATCTCCTGAATCGTCCTTACACGAGTGTCGATATAGATTGGCAATTCCGCCAAAATCCCCGCGCCAGCAGCGATCTTGGTCCGTTGGGTATCATCAAGGACACCAGCCCGGACTCGCGTAATATCGACTTGCCCAAGAGCACACATAAAACGAGAAAGAAGCTCTTGCTTGGAAATATCATTTAAAGAAAAATACAAGACCGGGGCTTTCTGGCGGGCGATATTCAACATTATTGAAGATGCAAAAGCCGTCTTCCCCATAGAAGGACGAGCAAGACAGGCAATCAACTGTCCCGGTTGAAGCCCCATCAGTACGCGGTCCAGATCTGTAAATCCTGTGGCCAGACCACGCAAGTACCCGCTACCGGGCTTACTCCTCAACTCAATATCTTTAAGCACATCTCCCACTTCGTCCTTTACCAAAACAGGCGAAGATCGCTCTTTAGAAGAAACTGCCATCGGACGCATAGACTTCCTCGTATGATTAAGCTCCGAATCAACTAATACAGTAATGATAATAAACAGGCAAGGCGACAGCGTTATGTCGCATTGAGTTTTATTTATATAAAAATCTGGGGAATATGATGCGGCAACTTTTGGCAAATCTTTTCTTATTTTATCTCAAAAAAAAGGGCTTGGTTAGTCACAAACGGACCAACCAAGCCCTCAAACTTCAAACAAACATCATTATTTCTGCTTCAATACAGTCTCCAAGTCCTCTTGCAACGACTGAAGATCTTCCTCGTGCTCAACCTCATCCTGCAAGATCTGAAGCGCAATATTGTATGTTACCTGATCTTTGTTCGCCGTAAGATCAACCAGTGCCTTGTACACACTGATCGCACATTGCTCGCCCTTGATATTTTGCTCGAGAAGTTTTGCAACGAACGGATCTGCGGGGGCATCATAACCACAGTTTGAAAACTTGGTCCAATCTTCCGGCTTCAGGACCGGAGTTCCGCCCAATTGAATAATGCGAAGCGTCAGCATGTCCGCATGGCGAAGCTCATCCGCCGCGTGCTGGGTCAGCTCCGCAATCACCGCGTCCTTCATCGGCCCCTTGGCGAGCTTGGCGCCCAGCCAATACTGGTAATAGGCCAACCATTCGTCAGCAAAAGCCTTGTTAAGAAGCGTCAAAAGCTTTTCAACGTCCATTCCTACAATTTCTCTTCCACGCGTTCCCATGATAATTTCCTCCTGATTGATTACAATTTCTTCTTCTCAAAGAAAACAAAGAGCCCGATGTAAACCGCTGTCAACGCAACGATCAGAACCCAATGATTCAGACCCGTCACATCTGCCAACGACACCTTGCCCCAATCCAACCAAGCAAGAACAGTTCCTTTAAAGAACGGATACAGCTCGGCAAAGATCGCCGCACCTGTGATCATTCCCAGCACTGCCCAGATCGCATGCCAGCGGCCTTCGCCTATCGCACCAATGGAAGTCCCGGGACAAAAACCCATTACGGCCCAGCCAAGACCAAATAAAGCGCCGCCAACAAGAACAGCGCCGACATTCATGGTCTTGTGCTTGAGCTCAATGAAGCCAATGTCATTGAGAAAATAGATGCCGATCATCCCGACGATGATCGCGGACAACATGAACTTGAGGATCGTCATGTCTTTCAAAAGCATCGCCCCCACCTGCTTGTCAAAACGCAAGACGCGCCCCTTCTGAAGCAGGAAACCGAAAGCAATCCCGGTCAATAGCCCAAGTGTCTGTTCGTTCATGATGCCCTCCTGCGGTAAACAAGATTAGCCACAAGAACCCCTGTCCCAAAAAAGAATGCCAGCGCAGCAAACCCACTCAAAGATAACTGCATGAGCCCGCTTAGGCCGTGGCCGCTCGGGCACCCATCGGCAAGCCGTGCGCCGATCATGGCCACCGCGCCACCCGCAAGGGCCCAAACAGCTCTTAAGGGCACGCTTGCCCCAAAGCGCTCGGCCCACGTCGGCGGGACAGACTCAAGCTTGAAGCTCTTGTCCGACATAGACGACAAAAAAGCGCCTATTAAAATCCCCAGAACCAGCATGAACTGCCAATCGATCTTGACCTTCTCCTTCTTGAAATACTCATTTTGATCCACATGCGAGGCTGCAACCGAACTTTCCAGAAAACCCGCAGCACGGACAAATGTCGTCGATGCGCCGAGAAAGTTGGTCTTCCCCATGATGTTGGTTGTGAAGATCACGGATACGACCGCGAGCACTCCAACCAACGCGCCCGCAAGGTACGGACTCCATCCCCCATCATATGTTTTAATGTTCATTGTGCACCTCCCTGTTATTTTATCCCTCAAGCCACCGACAACGCGTCTTCCTTAGTTTTTATCATACAGTCTCTTCTCGAGACGAACAAGAGCGGCCCCAACCTCCCGCACTTCTCTAACAAGGTTTTGATGATCCAGCGCATCATCAGACGGCTTTTCTTTCTTGGCCTCAACAAGATTATTGATAACGACCGCAACGAACAAGTTCATGAACATAAAAGTTCCGACAATAATAAAACTGACAAAGAATACCCATGCATACGGTATCGTCGGTAAAACTGTTTTCATGACATCCACCCATGTCTCCAGCGTCATGATGCCGAACAAAGTCAATAATGCCGCGCCCAGACTTCCCCAATGCGCCGGATCGATCTTGCTGAACAAATAAAAACCCATCACAGCATAAATATAAAGAAATAAACCTAAAAGTACGACGATATGCCCCATGCTGGGAAGGGTCCGCAATAATGTGGCGATGATCAAGCGAAGTTCCGGCAAAACGGTCATCACCCTCACCACACGAAGAACGCGAACAAGTCGCGCTACCATGGCGTACTTGTCGGTGAAGGGAACAAAAGATAAAACAATGATCGTAAAATCAAAAACGTTCCAGCCCTCGCGGAAATAACGCTCGATGCGAGGCGCTTGTGCCGTGATCTTCAGAACCGCCTCCAGAACAAATACTCCCAGAACGATGCCGTGGAACATCTCAAAATAATGGCCGAACCTCGCTGTCATCCCTGATGATGTTTCAAGGCCTATGACAATGGCGTTCACAATGATCAACGAAAGAATACTTATATCAAACCATGAAGCTTCTGTTATTCGACGGCATATCTTCTGCATATATTTAGCCTCCCACCCTGGACACTCTCCTGCTTCTTATCTTGATGACAACCGCATAAACAACAACAGCAGACAACGCCGCCACGCACGCTGAAATGATAAGAAATCCGACGCCTATCGGCAAAAGAACATCATTAACCGACAGATCCCACAACTTTTCCCATTTGAAATCCTTGAATATCCCGGTCGCGGCGGTATAGATCTCCTGATAGTTGCGCCCCATGACAAAGGCGCCAACCTTGACCGCCAGCAAAAGCGCAACCAATCCAACCCAGGTATTAAAAAGGATACTTCCCAAAAGAGCGCTGACGCGATTGACCCGAAAAAGGAACGCCAGCATGAGGGCAACGACCGGACCGACCCCCGGCATCACCCCGACAAAAGCACCCAACCCGAACCCAAGTGAAATTCTTAGCGGCGTATCATTGATCCTGAAAAGTTTGAGATACAAAAAGCGCGCCAAGCGCTTGATCCTATCGATCATGATCATCTCCTGTTCCTTCAGATAATAATGGCTTCAGCTGGTCCACCGTCTTCCGGCCCACAACACCATCAGCCTTCAACTTCTTGGAACGCTGAAACGCCTTTATGGCTTTCTTCGTTCTTGGCCCAACCTTCCCGTCGATCTTTCCGTCATAATATCCGCCGTTTTTCAAAGCCCTTTGAATGTTCATTACCCCCTCCCAGGAATCCATATCCCACACGATCTCCTGATCGGGATAAATGGCCGGATCGATCAACAAGGCGTTTGCTTCGGGATG
>JAZDPD010000249.1:0-4694 GCA_043798045.1 Candidatus Omnitrophota bacterium
GGTCCCGAGTGGGATAAACTGGTGGAGTTGGAGCCGGTTCTGGAAGACAAGATGGAAAAAAGCGGGCTGATGGTTGATGTGGACAGTGATTACAAACCAGGTGCCAAGGAAATTCGCGTAACACCCAACCGGTCAAAGGCGGAGGCATATGGGGTGAATATTGATACCATTGGGGACGCCGTAAACGTTCTGATCGGTGGCGCGGCCGTGGCCAAATATTCAAGCGGCGCCAGCCGTTATGATGTGCGGGTCAGGCTTGCTGAAGGCCAGCGCCAGGGAATAGGGGATATTGATAACATATGGGTTTTAAATAATCGCGGGGAGCGCGTATTGTTAAAAGATGTGGTTACAATTACAGAGCGTTCAACGTCGCAGAGTATCACGCGCCGCGGACGTGAACGCGCGATTTCCATGTTTGCCAATGTTGCGCCAGGGAAGGACCAGGCGGAGGCTATTGCCGCAGCGGAAGGGATCATGAAGTCGTCATTGCCCGATGGTTACCGGGCGGTATTAAGCGGCAGTGCGCAGACTTTCAAGGATTCTTCAGGTGGAATAGTGATTGTTTTTGTGCTGGGGATCATTGTGGCGTATATGGTGCTGGGTTCCCAGTATAACAGTTTTCTGCACCCTTTCATTGTGCTCTTGGCATTGCCCTTTAGCATTTCGGGTGCTTTTGCGGCGCTTTGGATGGGCGGACAATCAGTTAACCTTTACAGCATGATCGGGCTTATCCTTTTAATGGGTATTGTTAAGAAGAATTCGATCCTTTTGGTTGATTTTACCAATCAGGTCCGTGAGCATGAGTGCAAATCGGTGCAGGATGCGCTGCAGATTGCTTGTCCGATTCGGTTAAGGCCGATCTTGATGACGTCCCTGGCGACCATTGCGGCGGCTATCCCGCCGGCTTTGGCCATCGGACCCGGGGCCGAGGTGCGCGTGCCCATGTCCATTACTGTTATTGGCGGCGTTGCGGTCTCGACTTTATTCACACTTTATGTTATCCCGTGCGTTTACAAGCTGGCGGTCAGGGATCATCAAAGGAAGGCATGATGTTCCGAGCGCTGCGGCACGGTAATTTCCGTTTTTTCTTCATGGGGCAGACTGTGTCGCTGGTGGGCACCTGGATGCAGATCATGGCCGTCAGTTGGCTGGCGTACCGCCTGACTAATTCACCGCTTTTGTTAGGCTGTGTGGCTTTTGTGGCGCAAATTCCAAGCCTTTTCCTGGCCCCCATTGCCGGTGTTGTTGCTGACCGGTATGATCGCCGCAAGCTTCTTTTATGGGCGCAGGCGTTTAGCATGACCCAGGCTGTTATTCTAACGGTGCTTGTTTTAACGCATACTGTTACGATCCTGCATATTCTTTGGTTATCATTTTTTCTCGGCATTGTGAATGCGTTTGAACTTACTGTGCGCCAATCATTCCTGGTTGAATTGGTGGATGATAAAGCGGATCTTGCCAATGCCATTGCGCTCAATGCGCTGATGTTTAATCTTTCACGGCTATTGGGGCCTGCCTTGGCGGGTATGTTGATTGTTTCGTTTGGGGAAGGGATATGTTTCATGATTAATGCGGGATCTTATACCGCTGTCATTGCCGGTTTGTGGTGTATCAAAATAGTACCAAGGGTTCAGGATCCCTCAGGGATTAATGTGGGGCGGGAATTGAAAGCCGGATGGCGTTACGCGTATGGCTTTTTGCCGATCAGGATGCTGCTTTTGGTGATTACGCTTTTTAGCGTGATTGGAGCGGCGATCCATACACTGTTGCCTGTGTTTGTTAAAGAAGTCTTTCATGGCGGCCCCAGGATGTTCGGGTCTCTTTTGACGGTATCAGGGTCGGGGGCTATTTTAGGAACCATGTATTTGGCGCGCAAGAAATCTATCCTCGGGTTTGTGGAAACCATTGCACTTTCAGCCGCCATGCTTTCTATCGGCCTTGTTATTTTTGCAACCACCACAATTTTATGGGTTGCGTTTGCGGCTGCTTTTTTGATAGGATTAGCCATGATGGTGGGTATCGGTGGTGGTAATATGGTGCTTCAGACACTGGTGCATGAGGAAAAGCGCGGGCGCGTGATGAGCCTTTATGCGGTGGCCTTGCTGGGTACAGCGCCGATTGGCAGTTTAAGCGCAGGGGCATTTGCCAGCAAATTCTCGGCAGGATCAGCCCTTGCGGCGGGAAGCATGGTGACGCTTTTGGGCGCTATTCTTTTTTGGAGAAAGCTCAAGCGCTTTCATTTGGTGGCGCGTTCCATATATATCGACAAGGGTATTATTCCAGAAATTTAACCCGGAGTTCTTTTGCTTTTCGCTGGCAGGCGGGGCAGGCCGCAGAAAAAGGTTTGAGGCATTTTTATGTTGCGATTTGATATCATCAGTATCTTTCCTGAAATTTTTGCTGCGGTTTTGAATGAGTCCATGATGAAAAGGGCGCAGGAAAAAAAGAAGGTTATATTCAACGTGCATGATTTGCGTGCCTTCACGAAAGATCCTCATCGCAAGGTTGATGATCGTCCTTTTGGCGGTGGTCCTGGCATGGTCATGACGCCGCAGCCTTTGGTGGATGCGGTGAAAAAGATCAAAGGCCGCCGCAAGGCTAAGGTGATTTATATGTGTCCTGGCGGAAATGTGTTTACACAAGCCAAGGCCAAGGCATTGGTCCTGGAGAAGAACATTATTCTGATTTGCGGGCATTATGAGGGTATTGATGAGCGTGTGCGCGAGATGGTGGTTGATGAGAGCCTTTCCATTGGTGATTATGTTTTGACAGGAGGCGAGTTGCCGGCCATGGTGGTGGTCGATGCTGTTACACGGCTTATTCCCGGGGTTCTTGGCAAAGAGGCGTCACTTGCCGATGAATCTTTTGAGCATAATTTGCTGGAATACCCGCAATACACGCGTCCTGCAGATTTTTGTGGCAAAAAAGTACCTCCTGTGCTATTATCCGGCAATCATTTGGCTGTAAAAGAGTGGCGAATGGATCAGGCGCAGGAGCGTACAAGAAAAATTCGTCCAGATATGATTCAAATTTCTTTTAAAGAATAGAGGAAAACCGATCCGGGTTCATCGCAGGATGAATCAAGATTGGGATGTTGGTTAAGTAAGGTTTACGCAATAATGCAGTATAATGAAGTCAAGGGAGTAAGAAAACATGGCAGGTCGTTTAGCTAAACTAAAGCTCGTCGAAGAAAAACAGATCCGTAAGGATATCCCGGAATTCAATGTCGGGGATACGGTGAAGATGAAGATCAAGGTTCAGGAAGCGGACAAGATCCGTTTGCATTCCTGGGAAGGCATTGTCATTGCCAGAGCGGGTTCTGGTAACAAGGCCATGTTTACGGTTCGCAAATTATCTTTTGGTGAAGGCGTTGAAAAGCAGTTTCCGCTGCATTCACCGGTTATCGCCAGTTTAAAAGTGGTCAGCCGCGGCAATGTAAAGCGCGCAAAATTATTTTATCTGCGTGACAAGATTGGTAAGGGTGCGCGTGTTGAGACGCAAGCTGTTTCGGATGCAGATCAGGCGGCACAGCTTGCCCAGATGGCAGCAGCGGCGTAAGTGCCTCGCACTTTCGATCACCAGGGATTATGGGAGTTTGACAAAACGAAAGCCGATGGCTTTCGTTTTGTTTTTGGGGTTGATGAAGCCGGGCGGGGTCCATTGGCAGGTCCTGTTGTGGCTGCGGCGGTTTGTCTGCGGGCAACGGATTTTTCTACACGCGCGGGGGATTCCAAGGTGCTTAGCGAGCATCAGCGGGAAAAAGCTTTTGTCCAGATTCATGAGCGCGCTCTTGTGGGGATTGGTATTATTGACCAAACTGTAATTGATCAGATCAATATCCTGCGGGCCTCTCATTTGGCCATGGCCATGGCCATCAAGGATCTTGCCGGTCGCATGGATTCTTCTGCTGTAACGGTGAAAGTTCTGGTCGACGGCAATTCTTTTCATGGCGATATCCCATATAAAATTGAATGCATTGTCAAAGGCGATGCGAAAAGCCTGTCCATTGCGTGTGCCAGTATTGTGGCCAAGGTGACACGCGACCGGATCATGGCAGATTATGATAAAATATATCCGCAATATGGTTTCCTGAAGCACAAGGGTTATCCAACACAGGGGCATCGAGAGGCCATCAAGAAGTTCGGGCTTTCGCCGATTCATCGAAAAACATTCCGGGTGTTATGAAATCACATCAATTGGGAAAAGAGGGTGAAGCGTATGCCAGGGAATTTCTCTTAGCCCAGGGGTATGTGCTTCTGGCGGAGAATTACCGCACCAAGTTCGGGGAGATTGACATGATTGCCCGGGAGGGCGAGGTTGTTGTTTTCATTGAAGTCAAGACCCGCCAGGAAGACGGCTGGGATGCGTTTGAGGCCGTGGATAAGCGCAAGCAAGTAAAAATCCGGCGCGTGGCCCAGCAATTCTTGATTGAAACTTTCGGCACGGAGGACGTATCAGCGCGGTTTGATGTCCTGGCAGTCAGGGCCAATGAATCCGGCGCGCTTGAAGGCGATCTTTTAAAGGATGCGTTTGGGATTTAATGCAGGATAATTAATGGAAAATTGTAATCACAAGTGCGACAGGAAAAATTTAAAAGAGCTCCATAGATCAGCAAAAACTGTTACTTTGTAAGTTAGTCGACAAAACAAAGAACAGGAGATCTATGGAGCAGAGAAATTGTAACATCAAGCGCA
>JAZDPD010000250.1:0-4118 GCA_043798045.1 Candidatus Omnitrophota bacterium
TAGGAGCAATTGATGAAAATTATAATTATTGGTATTAATCATGCAGGCACCTCGGCATTAAGAACGCTCCTGGCGCAGGGGGGGGCTCATCAGATAACAGCGTATGACCGGAATACGAATATTTCTTTCCTGGGGTGCGGCATTGCCCTTGTTGTCGGTGGTGTTGTTAAAGATATTAATGATTTGTTTTATTGTACGCCGTTGCAACTTGAGAACAAGGGTGCGTCCGTTAAAATGAACCATGAAGTTGTTGCCATTGATCATCAAAAACAAACCATCAAAGTCAAAGATCTTGAGACCAACAGGATTTTTGAAGATGCGTATGACAGATTGATTTATGCTGCCGGTTCATGGCCTGTTGATATTCCCAATATTCCAGAGGACCATGGTTCTTTGAACAACATTGATATTTGTAAACTTTTCCAACATGCTAAGGAGCTTATCCGTAAAGCGGATGACCCATCCATCGAGCATGTGGCTGTAATTGGCTCAGGATATATCGGGGTTGAATTGGCGGAGGCTTTTTATCAGAAAGGCAAGAAAGTTACACTCATTGATTTTGAAAAACGTGTTTTGGCACGGTATTTTGACACGGAGTTCACCGGGCAACTGGAAAGTGATATTAGACATGCTGGTATAACAATTGCCTTGGGCGAGAAGGTCGTTGATTTCAGGGGAGAGAACGGTAAAGTGAAAAAGGTTGTTACGGACAAGGGAACATATGATGCTGATCTTGTCATTAAATGTGTAGGGTTTAAGCCTAATACCGGGCTTTTGCCGGAGGCCCGGAAAACATCTAATAATGCCATTATTGTTGATAAATACATGCGGACAAGTTTGCCGAATATTTATGCCATTGGGGATGCGGCGGCCATTTACCATGCGGCATTTCAATCACACCAGCAGGTTGCCTTGGCCACCAACGCGGTTAAGTCAGGGATTACGGCAGCAAGCCATATCAGTGGTAATGATGCCGTTAAGATTGACAGTGTTGCCGGCACAAATGCTATTTGTGTGTTTGGAAATAAATTAGCCAGCACTGGCATTAATGAGGAAACAGCTCTTAGGCTGAAGATGAATATCGGTACAAGTTACATCGAAGACAATGATCGTCCTGAATTTATGGCTTCGTACAATAAAACAAGGATAAAACTGGTTTTTGAAAAAGATTCGCTCCGCCTTCTGGGTGCCCAGATAGGGTCTTACGGAGAGGCTAATCATACCGAGGTTATTTATTACCTTGCCCTGGCGATTCAGCAGAAGCTTTCCTTGCTGGATGTTGCCTTTACGGATGTGTATTTTCTGCCGCATTTTAACAAGCCGTTTAATTTTGTCCTGGCATCGATCATGCAGGCGATAGGATTGAACTATTATAAAAACTAAGCTTTATTTTATTGATAGATGGTTGAGGATATGTTTTAATTCATTGGAAAGACCCTGGGGTATATATGCTGAAAAAGTATCAGATCATCGATGGGCGGCTTGGTGAAGTGACAACGGATGATGCGCCAGTTTCTGTTTATGTCAATCCGAGTGAAGCAGAAAAAAATTATCTTGTGAATGGGCTTTTGCTTGATGAGCATACCATGAATTCATCCCTTGATCCGGATGAGCTGGGCCGTCTTGAATTCGAGGCAAACCATATTGCGGTTATTTTCAAGAAACCGCGTCGCTATACTTCCGTCGATAATTTTCTTTTCAAGGTATCTTCTGTGGGCATCTTCCTGTTCAATGACCGGATGATCCTTGTTGCGGAGGAGGATTTCCTTTTTGAAGGCCGGTTGTTTACCAAGTTAAGGTCAGTTCAGGATGTGTTCTTCAAGGTTATTTTCAGTTTTATCCGGCATTTTGAGGAACATCTTCTCATCATCCATAAAGTTTCGGATGAGCTTGAGATCGAAATTAACAAGTCCATGTCGAACAAAAGCCTCATCAATATGTTCAATCTTGAGAAAAGCCTTGTGTATTATTTGAATGCGAT
Source organism: Candidatus Omnitrophota bacterium (assembly GCA_043798045.1). GTDB lineage: Bacteria > Omnitrophota > Gorgyraeia > Zapsychrales > Fredricksoniimonadaceae > Fredricksoniimonas. The sequence goes on from JAZDPD010000250.1 coordinate 1,982, forward strand.
CACCTCGAACGGGAAAACCATTGAAAAACTTAAACTCAATACAGTCAGGATCGGTTTTCCTCAGGAAGCCGGAGAATTTCTTGAGGATGTCATTATTGAGAATGCGCAGTGTTATGAGCAGGCGAATACCTATTCGCAGGTCCTTTCGAGCCTTATGGATGCCCGGGCATCCATTGTCAGCAACAACCTGAACATACGCATCAAGATGCTGACGATCCTTTCGATTTGCATCATGATGCCGACCTTCATTGTGAGTTTGTTTTCCATGAATATGCCCCTGCCTCTGCCGCATGCCACAACATTGGTGCCTTTCTCGATTGTTTTATCCCTGGCGGGGTTGTCTGTGGTGACGATCCTTATTGTTTGGCGCATCCGGAGATGGTGACACTTTTATGGGATATCAGGATAATCACATCACACCCAGGAACGTTCGCATTCTTGCATTGGCCACGACAGTTGTTTTTGAATTGATGGCCGGGCCCTTTGTGGGGTACTTCAGCGGTTATTTACTCATTAATAAAATGAAGTTGCCTCCAGTGACTATGGCTATTACGGTATTTTGTGGGTTTATCCTGAGCTTTTATGCAGCGATGATCACCATCAAGAAGATCAATGATGCGGGTAGGAAATCCGATGCCTGAACCTATTTTACTGGCTGCTGGCAGGAACAAGGATATTTATGATCTCCCCGGACTGCACGCCTGTGGCCAGGCAGGTCGTGCTGTTTCAGTTCTTTCGGCCAGGGATTTAATCCCGCTGCCCAAGGGGAGTAATCTTTATCTTCTTCCGGACAGGTCACCGGTTGCCTTTGATCCTCAAACAGGATTGTTGGAGAACATTACCGGTCATTTGGCGGTGGCCGCATTCTTGCCGCCCGGATATACATCATTATATACAACGGCTTATGTCGAGAATCCCGGGGCAAGATTACTGCCGTTATTTGCGTATTCACCGGTGGCATTATATAAAAATAGTTTTCATGTTCCGGCTGTTTTGATAGATAGGCGTCGGAATCATGATATCACGGCCATTAACTGGGCCCGTGTGGATAAAAAGATCAGCTTGTTGAAAAAGAGTAAGAATCGCTTGATAGCCCACTTGGTAACGTGTGCCAAATGTCATGGCTGTCCGAATGCAATCAATTTCTTCCTTGGAAAACTTGAATGTCCGCTGCCGGTTTCACCGCATTGCAATGCCAAATGCCTGGGGTGTATTTCTTTGCAAGCCAAAGGGTCGTGTCCTTCAACGCAATCACGCCTTAAATTTACACCGACTTCTCAGGAGATTGCAGAGATCGCTTTGATGCATATTCAAACCGCATCAAAACCAGTTGTCAGTTTTGGGCAGGGGTGTGAAGGCGAACCGTTGTTGGCGGCTTCTGTGATTGAAGAAGCTATCCGCTTGATCCGCCGGCAGACTTCGCGGGGGACGATTCACATGAACACTAACGGGAGCTTGACAGGAAGGCTTGAGGCGTTATTTAGCATCGGCCTGGACAGTGTTCGTATCAGTCTTAACAGTGCTCAGCCTGGAATTTACACGCGTTACTATATGCCGCAGAAATATTCTTTTCATGATGTACTACACTCCATGCAGGTGGCCAAGGCAAATAACAAATTCCTGGCTTTAAACTATCTTGTCATGCCAGGCTTGACAGACAGGGAAGATGAATTCGGTGCATTGACTCAATTGCTCAGCAGGGTTTCTCCCGATATGATCCAGTGGAGGAATTTGAATTATGACCCTTTGCGGTATTTTATGAAAATTGGTTTGCGATCAAAATCAAAGCTCTTGGGCATCAGGCACGTTATTTCATCGATCAAGAGTAGCTTCCCGGAATTGAAAAACGGTTATTTTAATCTTTCCAAAGAAGATCAGAAGAGTTCTTGATGATAGATATTCCTGATGATATCCTGCCCAGGAATGGATCGGGTGAATTGATTTGCCCTAAATGTAAAGCGTTGGTTGAGGCCTGCACATGTCCTTGTATCCAACAGAGAACAGCTGGTCCATCGCGCTATTGGCCGTATGTTCGGATTGAGAAATCGGGTCGAAAAGGTAAAGTGGTTACACTTATCGGGAAATTGCCCGGGAATGAAGTGTATCTGCTGGCTTTGACAAAAAGTTTAAAGATGAA
>JAZDPD010000252.1:0-6750 GCA_043798045.1 Candidatus Omnitrophota bacterium
GCATTACGGGCTGTTTTTCGACACAAGCGCTTGCACAAAAAAGTGCATTCGCCTTCGAATTGGCCTTCTACAATTTCTTATCCGGAAAAGGCCCGGGTTCAACCCGCATTACCACTTTCTATTGAAAAATGCGGGTTAAATATTCCACCCGTTTTTATAGTTTAAGCAACAATCATCCTTGCTGTTAATAAAAACGAAGGCACATTCTCCGCACCGTTTCTGATTTGTTAGGTACAAAACCTTCCCAATAGAACGTTGAAAATATAACATATGGATGTCTATATTGCCACAATATGTTAATAAATGACAATGGAAGCCTTACTGCCTCACCATTATTTTCATTTTTTAAACCCGTGCGCACCCACTGACACCACAAGAGTGAATACAAATCCTATCTCTGTTAACATACTCAACTATACAACATTATTTATAGCAAAAACAAGCGGGGAATGATGAAAGAATAGAGATTAAACGCCAACCATTTCTTCGGCAGGCACCGCTACCGAAGCATCAACCGCCATGGATGGCGTGGAGGTTGTTTCCTGTTTGTCACCGGTAAACTTAACCGAGACAACCTTTGAAATGCCGCGCTGCTGCATGGTGACACCATACATGACATTGGCATGCTGCATGGTTTTCTTGTTGTGTGTGATTACTATAAACTGGGATATTTTGGCGAACTCTTTTAAGACAGTCGAAAACCTGTCCACATTGGCCTCGTCAAGCGCTGCGTCAATTTCATCGAGAACGCAAAACGGACTTGGATTAACACGGAACACCGCAAAAATAAGCGCAATGGCCGTCATGGTTTTTTCACCACCCGAGAGAAGACTAATGGTCTGCAACTTCTTACCAGGAGGCCTTGCCACAATCTCGATGCCGGACTCAAGTGCATTTTCAGGATCCAAAAGGACCAGCTGGGATTCACCACCGTTAAACATCAATTTAAAATATTCGCGGAACTGTTCATTAACCTTGGTAAAGGTGTCGATGAAAAGCTCACGTGTTGTCTTGTTAATCTTGCGGATGGTCTGGTCCAGCGATGTTTTGGCTTCCAGCAAATCAGCCTGCTGTTTGGTCAAAAACTGGAATCGACCCTTTAACTCGTCGAACTCCTCAATGGCCATAAGGTTAACCCCACCAAAAGAATCACAGCGCTTCGTTAACAATTGTATTTCCTGCTTGAGCGCTTCGATATCCAATGCCGGCTGCTCAAGATCAGGCTCAGCAGACAATACAGCCTCCTGGAGAACGGACATATCAATGCTATAGCGCTGCAACATACGCTCTTTAACCGCCTGCTCTTGAAAATCAAGCTGTTGGACGCGCATCAGCATTTCATGGGCACTGTCACGGCCATTGGCCAACTCCTTGTCCATCGCCGCCGTCTGCGCACGCAGGCTGTTGATGCGTTGCGACACATCTTTTTCTTCAGATTCAAAACGGACAAGCGTATCCTTGAGCCCCGCCTTTTCGCCGCGTAAACGCTCAATGGAAGCTTCAAGCAATGCAATATCTTCAAGTAATTTCTGACGACGACCGTCAAATGTCGCCGCTTCTTCCGCCAACCGATTCATCTCATCCAGATAACCGTTAAACGACGAGCGGAACATCTCAAGATTTTCCTGCCAGGATTTCTCCCGTGCACGCATGGCATTGATCTCCGATTCAAGCTGAGCCAACGCCACCGCAACCTCTTCACGCGCCACACGCTTTAAAGCAATCGCCTCCTCACGTCCATGCACGGCCTCTTCACACACCCGGATATCATTCTCAACAACACCTATCTCGGCATTAATCCTGGCATCATTCTCATTCAGTCGCAGCAATCCCACATCCGCCTCACGGATTTCATCATCAACCGCTGTCATTTCCTGCAGCAGCTTCTGCGCTTCCATGCCAATATCCGCCTGCTGAGCCTCGCAAACCGAAAGCTTGCGGTCCTGTACATGCAGCTCCTCCGTCAAATGCTCGACCGTACGCGAACGCTCCGCAATGATCACAAGCTTCGCACTACGCTCCTGAGCCAAACCTTCAAGCTTGCCATCTATCGCCTGTATCTCGCCAGCAATCGCCAGCGGATCAAGCTCAACAAATTTTGTTTCACAAATGATTTCGTAAAGACTGGCTGGCGCATCCATACCCTCAAGATGCTTGCGCAAATCCTCATGCCGTTCCGGCGACACCAGATTAACCGACTGCAGTTTTCCAATAAATCCCGTATGTCGACTGTCCGGGGGAATTGGCGAAAAGAAACGGCCGGTCACGACAGGGTCCGGCATATCCTGATACTGAACATGCAACTTCTCGATAAATTCTTTCTGGGAGATCAGAAAAAGCTTTTTGCGTTCCAGGCCCTCGATGGAAGCATTCAACACGGCCAGTTCATCATTGGTCGCAGACAACACCTGCTTCTCTTGCATGAGCGCATCTGTAATCGATTGACGGCGATCCACAATCTCACGCATGCCCTGCGAAAGGCCATTCAATTTTTCCTCAATCTGCGCACGCTCGGCCACAACCTTTGATTGCTCAATATCCAAACGGCGGCGGCGCGCCAAATAACCTTCACGCTCTTTCATGATCTCGGTGAATTCCGCCTTCATGGCCGACAAACGCACCGACATCTGACGAATATTCTCATGATCCGCACGCAATGCCTGCTCATGTTCCTGAATAAAAGAAGTTAATGCGATTAATGCAGACTTCTTCTGCCCGAGCTCCTCGGATGCTCCGGCAAACTCAACTCCAAAAGCTGCCAGCATCTGTTCAAGCTCTGAGGCTTTCTGCTGCTGAACACGGCATTTCTCAACCAACAGCTCTTTCTGGTCTGCGACGCGCTTTTCATTCTGCGCCAAATTATCCAAACGCTCCTGATTAAACCCGATTTGCCGACTTTCAAGCTCAATCTGATTCTCAAGCTTCAAATCCTGCGCACGCACTTCCTGAACCTTCTGTTCAAGCTCTTCCAGAACGATCATCTCCCGCTCTACAATCTGACGAAACTCTTCCAGTTCACACGCAAGGCTTTCTTCATTGCCTTTCAATGACCCCAGCGCCGCCTGAACATCCAGGCGCTCTTTACCGGAATTCCCAAGCTGCCATGCAGCATAAACCTGCTCCAGGCCCTTGAGTTTCTCAAATTCCTCTTTGTAACGCTGGGCTTTTTGAGCCTGACGTTCAAGCGATGAAATCTGACGCTTGACCTCAACAACAATATCGTTCAGGCGAAGCAGATTATCATCAACATCCTTAAGCTTGTTCATGGCCTCACGCTTCTTGGCCTTGTATTTTGTAATACCGGAAGCCTCGTCAAAGATCATGCGCCTCTCATCGGGCTTGGCGCTCACCACCAGATCAACCTTGCCCTGCTGGACCAGTGAGTAAGCCTCAGCGCCAACACCGGTTCCCATGAACGTCTCAACTATATCTTTTAAACGCACAGGCTCTTTATTAATCAAGTACTCACTCTCGCCGGAACGAAAAAGCCGGCGGGTGACAGTAACTTCATCATGATCAACAGGAAGCGTACGGGTAGAATTCTCGAATGAAACACTCACTTCAGCAAAACCTAAGGCAAGCTTGGTATCTGTACCATTGAAGATAACATCCTCCATCGCACCACCGCGCAATTGCTTGACACTCTGCTCGCCCAGCACCCAGCGAATGGCATCGAACACATTGCTTTTGCCGCAACCATTAGGACCGACAACCGCCGTGATACCCGGCTCAAAATGAAGAACAGTCTTTTCGGCAAATGACTTGAAACCGAAAATTTCTAACTTCTTGAAATACATCAGGTCTTACTCCAGTTATACGAGGAATGCTCTTAGGCTTTGGCAGATGTTTCTGCAGCGCTGGGCGTATCTGTTTCAAGCCACTGGTCAATGCGGTCCTTACGAAAACGCCAAAGGCCAACAATCTTGACAGCAGGAATCTTTTCTTTCTTAACCCAATCATAGACGGTACGCTTTTTGACACGCAAATATTCAGCGACTTCGTCAATCGTCATCAAATTCCCTATCTGTTCCATAACCAACCATCCTTCTGTGATTACAACATATTGAAGATAACAACGATACCAGACACTAAATATCGTGCCCGATACTTACAATTCTACAAAGAAGCCCATTTATGTCAACAAAGGAATAAAAAAGTTTTATTTAACGTCGTGACATGAATTGACGTTCTTTTACATTCATTAACTTTTGCATTAACTATTTACAGTAAGTATTTATAATTATGCGCTGCACAAAAATGAGGCAAAGCCTCGACCCTACAACATGAATAATTAATCTATTTTTACGTCAATATCCACATCTGCTTCATAATCCACATCCGCATAACCAAACCCAAAAAGTTTAAGAAACTCTTTATTATATCCTTCAACATCGCCATTGGCCAAGACATTCTCCGTACTAACATCCTTCCACACCTCACTAACAGACGCCTGCACATCCTCACGCACCTCCAAATCATCCACACGCACGCGCCCCTTTTCATCCACAGGGATATCCTTAAGCTTAAAGCCATTAAAAAGCCTTTCGCGAAAAAGGCGGTCCATCTGTTCAATGCACCCCTCATGGATCCCTTTAGCCTTCATGTCTTTCATCAAAAGAACAATATACAATGAAATAAACGGAATGGCCGAGCTTGCCTGCGTCACCAACGCCTTGTTAACTGACACCATCGCCCTGCCGCCAATCTGTTCCATATACTTATCGAGCTGATGCGCTGTTGCCTCCAAATGATCCTTGGCCGCACCAATAGTTCCCTGACGGTAGATAGGCTGCGTTACCTCAGGGCCGATATAAGAATACGCCACGGTCAAACAACCCGGAGCCAGCAGATTTTCTTTCATCAGCAGTTCAATCCACATCTGCCAATCCTCGCCCCCCATGACCTGAACCGTCTGATGAACTTCATCCTCAGATGCCTGTTCGAGCGTAACCTGAATGATTTCGCTCTTTTCAAAATCCATGGATTTATTGGTATAAGCCCCCTTGGTTGGCTTTAACGTAGATTTGAATGTTTCACCGGTCTTAGGATGCGTGCGCCTTGGTGATGCCAGGCTATAAACCACCATATCCACCTGACCCAGGTCTTTTTTCAACGCTGCCACAACCTGCTGCTTGATCTCATCGGAAAAAGCATCCCCGTTAATACTGCTGGCATAAAGCCCTTTGGCACGCGCCGCTTTTTCAAACGCCGCCGTATTATACCAGCCCGCCGTGGCGGTGCGCTTCCCGTCTGATGGCCGTTCAAAATAAACACCCAACGTTCCTGCACCGCTTCCGAACGCCGCTACAATCCGGGAGGCCATGCCAAAACCGGCCGATGACCCGATCACCAAAACCTTCCTGGGACCGCCCACCACAATGCCATTGCGCGTCACATAATCAATCTGCTCCTGCACATGACGGGCGCACCCGAGAGGGTGCGCTGTTGTACAAATAAAACCTCTGATTTTTGGCTGAACGATCATCGAAACTTTATCCTTTCGACCTAACTTAATTCAGGAATTGCTGTTTTCTTGGCCACGATCACAATACCCGAAGCTGTCACCGCAAAACGTGTGCGGTCAAGCTCAAGATCATACCCAATCCTCTCACCCGCCGGAATAACAACCTGTTTATCAATAATAGCATTCTTAATATGCGCACCCTCACCAACAACAACGCCCTCCATGACAACCGAATCCTGGACCATGGCACCCTTGCGAATAGAAACCTGTGCTGAAAGAACCGAGCGCTGCACACGACCACCCTCGATAACACATCCGGGAGATACAATAGAATCAACAACAACCCCCGGAACCTCGAGCCCCTTCTCATGAATCGTACGCATGGATATCGGCGGATGATGTGAATGATGTGAACGCAGGGGCCAGGTCTTATCATAAAGATCAAAAGAAGGATTGGGACGCACAAGATCCATATTGGCCTGATAATAAGCATCACGCGTACCTATATCGCGCCAATAATTTGACTGCTGATTAAAATCATAGGCGAGCACTTTCTTGCCGGAAGCGAGAAGCTTGGGAATAATATTCTTGCCAAAATCATGATCGGAGCGGACATCCGCCGCATCCCGTTCAAGCTCTTTGACCAAAAACTTCGCATTGAACAAATAAATACCCATGGATGCAAAAATTTGGGCCGGATCCCCCGGGATAAGCTTGGGGACATGAGGTTTTTCCTGGAACCCGCAAATGAAACAATGTTTATCCACCTCAATCACACCAAAATGAATCGAATCTTCCTTGGGCATTTTAAAACAAGCCACCGAAACATCCGCCTTCTTGGCCAAATGCGTCTCAATCATTTTCTGATAATCCATTTTATACAAATGGTCGCCGGCCAAAACAAGAACCAGATCAGCCCCATGATCATTGATGGCATAGATATTCTGATAAATAGCATCCGCCGTCCCCTTATACCAGTCTTCCCCCAAACGCTGCTGCGCAGGAATAGGGTCAATGAACTCGCCCAATTGAGACGAGACAACATCCCAGCCGGCAAGAATATGCTTCTGAAGCGAAAAAGACTTGTACTGGATCAGCACAAAAATACGCCGCAAACCGGAATTAATGCAATTGGAAAGCGTAAAATCAATGATGCGGTAAATCCCCCCAAAAGGAACCGCCGGCTTGGCACGATCACGCGTAAGGGGATTAAGACGCTCACCCTTGCCTCCCGCCAAAATAAACGTCAGCACATTTCTTGACATACACTATTCCTTTATTTTCAT
>JAZDPD010000029.1:0-5538 GCA_043798045.1 Candidatus Omnitrophota bacterium
AAGGACATCCATGCAATACCGCCGCACTTTCACGTCCAGTCAGGCACATAATCCTGGCTTCCGGATAACGGTCACGCAACGCTTTTAACGCCGCAGTAGTAAGTATCACATCACCCACAGCCCCCAGTTTGATCACCAGGATATTGGTCAAACGCTTAACCTCGTCATAAACTGCCAAGGTCTTAGAGGCCATTGTTTCAATCGTATACTTCTCCTCAACCCTTCGACGCGCCTCAACTGCCATTGAATCCACCAATTTATGATCATTGATCAGGCGAAGGACAGCACCCGCCATCGCATCAACGTCTTTGGGCAAAACCAGAAGCCCGGTCTTTTCATGTTCAACAATGTTAACCACCCCTCCAACTTTGGTGGCCACAACCGGGACGCCAACGGCCTGAGCCTCGATCAACACCCGACCAAAGGCCTCCTGCGTCACAGTGCCAAGGACAAGCACATCGCTTTCGCTAAGCAACGACGGAATTTCTGAACGATTACCCATGAACTCGACATTCTCAGCAATACCCAGACGTCGCGTCAAAAGGATGAGGCTGTCCTTATAATCATATTTCTGCTCCGGAGCATCACCGATGATGCGCACCTTGACATAGGGCATCACACGGATAACCTTGGCCATAGCCTCCAAAAAGAATGAATGCCCCTTCAGCGGCGTGATGCGCCCGATCATGGAAACGACAACGGAAGACCTCCCGGATGGCCTCGGACGAAATTTGAACTTCTCCAGATCAACACTGCGCGGGATCAGACGAATGTTTTGTGCCGAAACACGAAAATGCTCGATCATGTGCCAGCCAATCACCTCGCTGATCACAATAACCAGCTTACCCCACCCCATAATGCCACTTAAAAAGTTCATGGAATAATACCCATGACACGTTGTGACAAACTCCGCATCAGTCTTGCGCGTGGCTAAATACGCAATCCATGCCGGCACCCTTGAGCGAGCGTGAACAATATCAACCTTTTCTTCAACAATGATACGCCGAAGTTCTTTCATACATTCCCAGGCAATAAGAATATTCTTGCGATGGACAGGAAGCGTAAAATGACGCGATCCCCCCGCCTCCAAGGTAGGCACCAGCGTACCACCGTTTGAAACAACGATGGATTCATGACCATGATCCATCAGGTATTGGGCCAGATCAAGGGTGCCACGTTCGACACCTCCCACATTAAGTTCCGGCAATATTTGAAGTATCTTCATCGAATAATTCTTCCTAACGCATCCTTAAGGATCGCACTATCGTTAATGATTCTTGTTTTAATCTTGTTCCTGACAAGGCTGTCGATCGATGAAGAAATGTCTTTCGGTTCTGCATAAATAACATGCCCCTGCCGCGCCATTGTTTCACAAAAACGTACATGCTTGCTGCTTTTTTCCTGTCCAATGGGAAAAACAACTGTCTGCTTGCCAGAGGAAGCCGCTTCCGAAACCATGGAAATACTCTCCCCTGAAACAAGCACAATATCAGCCAGGCCAAGTATTCCACCTACGGCCTCGGGCACATTCAATTTATTAGCAATGATCAAAAGGGCTGTTCGCGGATGATCCTTGAACATCTGCAACACAAGCTGTTCCACCGCAGGAGGTGTTCGCCGGGATGTTGTGACCAGGACATCCATCCCAAGCTCCTCGGCTGCGGCCCGAATTTGATGAAAAACAACCCGGACATCATGACACGACATCAAAGAATCCTTGGTGTCCCCACCGATAAGAACCGCCATCTTGGAACGCACATTGTTCTTCAAATGCTGATATTTCAGCAATAATCCACGTACACTCTCTTGCAGATACACCTTATCCATCAAATTCGGCGCTGCCTGTGTGACAACCGTATTCTTCGACGGTATTTTCCCGTCAAGATCATGCTGAGGGATCACCACCAGATCAAATGCTTTTGAAGAAAAAATCCTGTTGGGCAAAAGCGCAACCGAACGCGCGCGAAGCTCCTGGCTCAAACACCGGTTAACCGCTGTATTTCTGGCACCGCATGAGATCACCAGATCTGCGTGGATACGCCCAACCGCATCCAAAGATACTGGTTCCAGGAAAGGCTTGAGCCTACCAACCCCAACGCCAAATAAAGACAAAAAGCGCACATAAAATGACAAAAAAGCAGCTGACATGTCAGAGCGAAATTTTACCGTTATTGTTTCAATCTTAACCGTATACCCATTATCCCTGGCAACAGCGGCATACGCCCGCGCGAGGGCCTGTGACTGGCGTAAATGCCCCACACGGCCATCATCGAGGATAAGCGCCACACGATCTTTGGCGTACTTCCACGTTTTATAAGGCCATACATATTCCTGAGGATGCTGTTCGATCCAGACTTCATACTGTCCCATCATGCGTTGCAAGTTATCCAGCACATCTTTCTCAACATCCTCAGATCTGGAAAGCGGAAAAAGAAGGGCCTCAAGCTGATGGCGCTCTTTATCAATCCGGCGGATGTTGACCAGGATAATGGGCACGTCATATTTTATGGCCAACCTCACCGCCCCCGTAGACATGGATGCTTTTCGCCCAAAGAAAGGCACCAGCACACCATCCGACCCGCCCTGATCAGCAACCAGCGTTACAATCTCATTATTTTTTAACCGGCGAATGATTTCCCGTCCGCCAATGCCCGGATGAATAATGCGGCATCCGGCGCTACGACGCAATCCATTGAGAAATTCGGCCACTTGATTCATATGATTAAGATCATTGGCCACCATGTTGTAAGGATACCCGACCATACTCCCGACAAGATTAGCCAATTCCCAATTCCCGGAATGGATCGCGACAAAAATACACCCACGCCCCAGCTTCATCACTTCATCAAGATGTTCCCGTCCGATCACATCGATAAAATGATCAAACCCTTTCCTGGCCGTAAGCGGCAAGCGTGCAATCTCAACAATACTTTGCCCGTATGAAAAGAAAAATGCCTTCAAGATCAACTGAATCTCGGCATATGATTTATTCTTCCCAAAAGCTATTTTCAAATGAGTCAACGCATGCGCCCGCTGACGCCCTGCCAGGAAAAAAGCAATATAGCCCAAACACCGCCCTAAAAAAAGCGCAGCCTTTAACGGAAGTATTCGGGCAAAAACCGAGAATCCATTAAGAATGAAACAGGCGATCGATCCTTGAAAAGAGTTCAACTTCCCCATGAATGACCTTTATATCAATCTCCAGAACAAAAAACCTTATCCCTGAAATGTTGTTCAGAATGCCCCTGATCTTAACAGCATCCTTATGTGTTGTCACAACCTTATTGATCCCTTTATTCTGGCAAAAACAGACAATTTCTGCCAAATCCTCATCGTTATACACATGATGATCTTCATATACAAAAAGCTTCTCAACAACAGCACCCTGGTTTTTAAGTGTATCCGCAAAGGACCCCGGCGACCCAATGGCACACACCGCCACCACACGGTCTTTGAGCCAACACATTCCTGTATCCCTTTGCCCTGACAACATATCAACAAGTGCCACCGGCGCATGAACAGTTTCAACTACGTGAGCATCAGGATTTATCCGGCCAAGAATCTGTCGAATCTGTGCAACATGGCAACATCCAGCATCTGACTTGGTTAAAATAAAAAGATCCGCCCTTGCCAGGGCCGATAATGGTTCACGAAGAATCCCGCACGGCAACAAAGAACCATTTCCAAAAGAATTAGTGGCATCAATGGCCACCAGATCCAAATCCCTCTTCAGGTGCCAGTGCTGAAAACCATCATCCATCAAATACACATCCGCTAAAGATTTTCTTTCTGCCTCCTTCGTCGCGCGAAAACGATCAGGATCAACCATCACAGGGACACCGGAAAGCTTTTCTGACATCATCCGTGCTTCATCACTGGCCTGGCTTGAACATTGCCCCTTACCCATATACCCACGGGTTAAAATCACCGGACGTTTTCCTTTGCGTAACAAGTATTCAGCTAAAAAAATCACCAGCGGTGTTTTGCCAACACCCCCGGCCGTAATATTCCCGATGCTGATAACGGGAAAGGATGCTTTATGCCCAGGCATAATCCCGAAACGATAAAAAAATTTCCTAAGAATAATGGCCAAACCATAAACCAGAGACAAGCCCCAAAGGCAGGGTTTAAGAACCTTCCCCACCCAAGAATTATCCTGATCTGTCATCACGGCTTTAATCAATTCTTGCATACCACCTGCCGGATCATATCCATGGTGCATTTAACGGCACCCCTGTTGCCATCAACAACATTCCTGGCGCGCGCTCCAATCTCTGTCATTCTTAACGGATCAGCCAAAAGTGATTCAACCGCGCCTTGAAGCTCAGAGACACCGTTAATCTCAACAACCGCTTGAGCGTCTTTTAAAAGCCGCATGATATCTCTGAAATTATCCATGCCAGGCCCAACCAGCACAGGCTTACCTAACGCAGCCGCTTCCAACGGATTCTGCCCACCACGCCGTGGAATCCCCAGGCTTTTCCCCACAAAAACAATATCCGCAGCCGTATAAATCCCCATCAGAAAACCTACCGAATCAACGACCAGGACATCCTCCAGGCGAAGCATTTGTCGCTGCCTTTGCGTTAATAAAACTGGACATAACCTTTTCTGAGCAACCAAGTGCGCTACCTCATGAGCACGCTCAGGATGCCGCGGTACCAGAACCAAACGCAATGATGACACTTTACAACGAATGGCCACAAAGGCATCCAGCACAACAGCCTCTTCACCCGGATGCGTACTGGCGGCAACCCAAACAATATCATTAGAGCCGATCCCAAATGAATCTCTCACATTTTCAGATGAAACGGATACGGGCAAATCCAGATCAAACTTGATATTCCCTGCTACACACACCCGATCAGGAATGACACCCAATGCTTTAAAACGCCCGGCATCCACCTCACTTTGCGCACACACGAGCTTGACCCTGGCCAAAGTCCTTTCCAATAACCAACGGACAGACTGATACCGTGGATAAGCCTCATCAGAAATCCGTCCATTGATCAAAATGATCGATATGCCCTGATTATCCAGCGCTTTAAAGAGATTAGGCCATAATTCTGTCTCGGCTGCCACATACATTTTGGGATGTATCACCTTAACGAAATAACGTACAACCCAGCTTAAATCAAGCGGTGCCCAGCAAAGAAACACACGCCCGGCATATTTCCTGGCGGCAAATTCATAACCTGTCTTTGTCGTTACCGTAAGAACAACCCTTTGACCCGGATAACTTTCATTCAAACCCTTAAGAATCCCGTCAACCAAGGCAACTTCACCAACACTGACCGCATGTACCCAAATATTCTTCCCCGAAGAAAGAGCGCTCACCATTACAGGCGATAACAAGCCAAAACGCTGAATAAAATCCTTGTGCCATTTCCCACGCAACACCAGCCAGGGAAAATATAGGATGAAATAAATTAAATACAAAATATCTAGGATCATGCCTTATACCTATGCCCTGGGATGCGCTTTCTCGTAAACTTTCTTCAAACGATCCGTTGTCAAATGCGTATAAATCTGGGTTGT
>JAZDPD010000033.1:0-16771 GCA_043798045.1 Candidatus Omnitrophota bacterium
ATCATGTTGCACATCGGTGATGTAGGGGCGGGTCTGTGACCCGCCCTCATTGGCATTCATGGCCAGGTAATCAGTTTCCAACATCACCTTCAAGCGGCTCTCCACCACATACGCCGCATCTTTATTCTCATACACCGTAGCTTTCTCGGGAACAATCCAAACCTTGTTGAATGTATCTACCGGGATATCCGTTGTGCCATACTTATCCTGCATAGCCGCATAAACCTTCGTCCAAAACTTTTTACCGACATCCCCCTCGGGGTACATAAGAGAAGCCGTGATTTGCTTGAGAAAATAATCCTGCGCTAAAAGGTCGCGGCCCATTTCTGTCTTGCCAAAACCCTCGGGCACAATACGGTTTTTTTCATAGGGCGAAAGGTTAACCCACAGATCTTTTTCTGGAATCGTTAGTGCGGCAAGAAAATATTTAATTAATCGGGAGACGTCATGGTGGTGCGGCGTACGGTTGATGACCTGGGTCGCTTTCATATCAGATACTAGTCCGCTTGGCAACGGGCTTGGGGACACAGAGCCCCGTTGATGATCTTGTAGCGGGGCACTATGTCCCCTGGTTGGCAGAGGTTGAGTTGTGCTCCCTTTATCTAAAATGAAATCGAAACGGAACGGATCATTACGATAGATCTTGATTCCTTTAAGAAGCGGCGGTGTAACAACAGGGCTTAAAGACACACGCATCCCTGGCGCAGGAAGCGTTAAAACGCTTTGGGCGTAAACACTTACGTCAGAACCAAGAAAGGCGAATACAACGAAAAGACATATCAATCTTTTAATCATTATTATAAATATAAAATATTATTCGTGCAAAAAACAAGGGGGGCATGAAAGATTGTCATTTAACATTCAAAAGTGGATACCTTACAGATAAGCCATACCTGGAATAATAATACGCTTCATGGATGGAATTACAGAAATCTTCCCCGAAAACGGCTTGACCAGCCGGCGGTGCTGCTTAAGACTGCGGGTTTGATCTGCCCTAACTTCTGCCCTGCTTGCTGACAGGCATCGAGATATATAGAGGACGCCTGGATTGCTCCGTTAATCAGGTAAACTTTTACCGGCAAGAGCTGTCCGAGTCGGATGGCATGGGAATAATGATAGTTTTCTTCAAGCTTTTTCTCAAGCTCAGTTGATAAATCAAGAAGTACCTTGTCCGTCAGATCACGCGTTCCGGCAAACTCGAGGAACAGCACATAAAACCAGCGGCCTGCTTCACTTTTTTCCGGTGCCAACAAATAGAAGCCTGGCTTTATACAATACTCCCTGAAGATTTTATCCAGGACACCGGCTACATGAAACTCATTGAGCTTCTCACCGACCAGATCGGATATCCGTGACTCCTTGCTGATAAAGCGGATCAACGGGCACTGCCGTTTAAACCCGACAACTTGAATGATGTCCTGCAATTGATACCTGTACACCCCCCCGCCAGTTGTGATCACAACCGAATACATCATTCCCTCTTGCAACTGATGCGCCAGCTTGATACAACGCTCATCAGTGCTGGTTTCCACGGGCCCGTCGACTTCAATGAACTCAAAGAAATGAGAACAGATACTTAATGCTGCACCTTTCTTACCGGTCAGCGGAAACGAAATCATGCCTTCTGTGGCCAACAGCCCTTTAGGCTGGATCTCAATATTCGGAAACAGATTTTCTAATTCGGCCATATTTTGAACGGCATGCCCGTCAGCCCAGCAACTGATCAAACACAACCGGGGCCAGATCTTCTCGTACAAGTTGTCAGCCTTGCCATGACCTTCCAGATACCTGGCACGTTGGGGATCCGGAAAACATCCTGCCAGAAGCTCCTTATGCAACTCAGGCTCAATCAGTCCCAAAACACTGATCCCGCCCTCATTGATATCCCGGATCAGAAGGGGCATCCACTCGGGTAAGGGCGCCATTAACAACGATAAGAATGTCGGATTCCAGACAGAAATAAATGAAAGGTGCCGGTCACGCACAAGATAAAGGAGTGTCACATAACGGTATGCTTCCATATTTCCGATCCTGGACACAACGGCAGGAACAGATAGTATTTCACCGACAAGCCTTTGTTCAAACGCACCAAAGTATCCTGCATCATCCCCAAACCCAACCGGGATCTTTGATCCAGGCCACTCTTTGGGGGTGTTCGGTGAAATTGACCAATACGCACTGCCCAGCAAGAGCCGCGGCCTTCGGGTAAATAGATCAAACAACCATGGCGCCAGGCCGTTTTTAAACTCATCCCGCAAATGTTGTGTATAGGGAATAAACTTGGAACCGGCTGTTGACCCGCTGGAAGGCTCCAGCATTAAAACAGGATCAACCGTAAGGACTGACGATTTCCCGCCGGCAATCGCCTGGATGGCAGGAAGATAATCATCATATGTCGAGAGCTTGACCCTTGACTGAAAATCGTTGATGCTCTTGATGGTTCTAAAATCATGCTCACGTCCAAAAACCGTGGGAGCCTGGCGCCGGATTAGCCGCAAAAGAATATCGCGCTGCTCTTTCTCAAGATGCGTTGCCGCCTTATGAAAAAGCCTGGAACGCCCCCACAACAAACCTGCCCATATGATATGGGCGATACAAAGCCTTATGGTCTTGAATGTCACTTGAATGCTTGTTGGCATGAATCTGGAAACCACGCTGGTTGTTATAACACGTTTGACTGAAGAATCTGCATACCGATCGTATTCATGGTGCGCTTTATGGAAAGCCATTGAAATCTTCGGAAGAAATCAAGATGCCGGATATAAACCGCACAGAATTCCGTCCTTGAATCACCGCCTCTGCTGCGCTTGAACTCTCCGGCGCCGGCACTCCCATTTAATACAAGATTTTGTTCCTCTGCCTCCTGCCGGATCCGGGACATGAGCATCCGGTAAAGTCCGACTTTCTGCGGCAGCTGCGTATCATAACCGACTAATGGCGCTGTCAAAATCCCCCGACAGACATAATATCCGATAAAACCATCCACCCGCTCGTTCCTGGACAGAACCTTGATGCGCAAAAGTCCCGGGGTGCCTGCGCAAAGCTCTTCAATAAAACGCGGTGTGTATTGAGGATTATGCCAGGAGTATTTATCCAGATACAACTGCCGGTAAAGATCAAGTATCCTGGAAACCTCTTGCGGCCGGGCCAAATCCAGGTCTCTCCATTCATATCCGGCTTGCGCGGCTAACGCATCGTCTTTCTTCAAAGCATGACGCGCTTTCAACGACAACTTTAACGGGCCTGTGTAATCCCAAATGTACACCTGACGCGATGCGATAAAAGAAAAACCATGCTGTCTTAAAGACCTCATCAGATCATCATCGGTGCGCTCGGCCAATGTCCGGACAATGATGGCACGATCCGGATATTTGATCTTAAAGAAATCGACAATAGCCGTAATTTCCGCGGAGGTGATCTCATCATGCAAATTCGTTGTCATCAGCCATTGATCCACCTGAACATTGCGCGATAAAAGCCTCTCACAAAGAATTTTTCCGAACTTTTCAACGAAAAATCTGGAAAAGCGCCGGAAGAACGGATTGCTCAATTTCCCGGCTTCTTCACAGGCAGACACAATGTAATGCCCGTACAGGGATCCCACATGAGAATGGCTGCCACGACTCTCGATCACCACCGGAAAGACTTTCTTCCCAACGCATAACGCGCCTACAGGACAATCCACATTGTTGATATACATCCGGGGGCCGTTTTTGATAACAGGCAAAAACAGAGCTTTGACCCGCCGGGCCGCAAGTGTATCAGGCCACGGCAGTTGATCAATATTGCCCTGATCAAAAAATGCAGCCTTATCTGTTGCCATCCTCGACGTCCTTATGATAAAGCCAGCAAGCCATTGATTGCTTGCGGTGCGTTAAAGATAATTCATGAAGCCTGAACCAAAGGTCTGACAATTCCTCCTCCACCACAGACCCCACCGATGTGCGGCAGAAATCACACGGGCGTACACGGCCCGCGGGTGAAACATTAAACATCGTCTGCCCGCCCGCACAGCCGCTGTTATTGACTGATCGCAAATGACCATACCACCAAACTCCCGGTGCGGCCGGATCATCCCACCATTTCTGAATAAGCGCGCGCAATTCTTTTTCATACACCTTGTCGATCGTTTGAATGTCAACCTGATCTTTGAGTCGGCCTGAAGGCAGCGCGTCGTAAACCGTGATCTCATTAACACCTTCTTTGGCCGCAAAACGCAGGACATTTTCCAGATCACCGCTATGTAACCGCTCGGGGGATGCAAACGTCGAAACCCCCACCAGAAATCCAGCCCGACGGGCTTCACGCAGGCCTTCTTGCGCTTTACGCCAAAGGCCCTTGGTCTTTCGATGTTGATCATGACGGGATTCTTCGGCAAAATCAAAACTGACCGCTAGCCTTTTTAAACCGGCCTTTTTCAACTCCGGGATACGCTCTTTTAACCGCGAACCGTTTGTATAAAGCAGGACAACGGCCCGCTGTGTGTCCACAGCTGAAATTATCTCACCGATATCCTGGCGAAGCAGCGGCTCTCCACCGGATAAAATGAACGTAAAAACACCCAGCTCCATGGCATCATTGATCACCTGCTGCCATTGAGCACTCGTCAGTTCTTGCTCGGATAATCCATAAGCCGTACAATGCGCGCAATCCGCATCGCAACGGCTTGTCAGCGACAAGGTCGCAACGCAGGGGTACTGGATCCCGAACCGGTTGGAATTATACAGACGGGCGGCTGATTTGATAAAGGCGGGGCTAAACTCACCCGGGATCATCATGCTGCGCACAGGATACCGCCCGTCCCAACCAATAATCTTGTCATGGCCCAGGTGAAGTTTGATGGCTTCCTGCTTGAATGCTTTTAAAGAAGGTAACGCTGAAAGAAAGCTGAAGAACTCATACCTTGCTTTCTGAAACATGGACTGATCCTTTCTTGTTATGCCGGGAAAATGGCCGCGCCGGATCGGGATAATTATAAACACATGGTGAAATCAACCCTTCATCCGTTACATGTGAATTCGCGCAGCGTGCAATCCTTTGCTCATCCTGATAATCGTACCCCAGGAAACTGTCGACCGATAAAACCACCATGGATCGGGATCCTTTGGCTGTGATAAACCCGAAGAATGTCAGCACCACATTCCAGAAAGCCGATTTCCTGATGGATCTGATCAAATGCCACAAGGGCAAAACATTCCTCGACCAGAAACCCGGGCTGGCATCCTCCGCGTGAAGTCGCTGATAACACAGCGGCATATCCACATAATGGTCCAGGGCCACACGTCCCGAGAGGCCCGTGCAAAGAAACATGACCGCCGAGCAGTCAGGATGCAGTTCCGCTTTCCAGGGGGCAAAGCTTGGTATCGGCCAAAAATGTTTGGTACCCGCCTCATCTTTCAAGGCAGCGGCCGCAACAGCCTTCATCACAATTTCTTTGTCCACAATGGCTTCTTTGGGTAGCAGGAATCTCCCTCCGGGTGCCGCTACCTGAAAAACAATGAACTGAAAACCCGGCCCCAGGGACAAGGCATAATCAATGACGCCGGATAACTGATCGCAATTATAACGCGTGACCGTGACGACAAATCCAAGCCTGATGCCGCTTTTGATGATATTTTCCGCGGCTTTCTTTTTAGCGGCAATATGGTCATGCCCCCGCATCAAACGATGTGTCTGGGGATCAAGGGTGTCAAACTGCAGCCACGCGCGTGTAAGGCCGCTTTTTTTAAGCAATCTGGCGTAAGATTCATCCTGACCGCAGACAAGGCCGTTGGTGGCTATTTCAACAATCAGCCCCAACTCACGCGCTTTGGAAATCATGCGCGGCAAATCCTTGTTTAGCGTCGGTTCTCCCCCCGTGAGGGTGATCACCCTTCCGCCGGACTGGCGAACACCCCGGGCCTTTTCAACAACCTGCGCGTAAGGCATATAGTTTTTGGGATCCCCGTTACCGCTATCGGCATAACAAACAGGACAGCAAGCATTGCAATCATTGGTGATCTCCAGAAGATGAAACCATTTTTTGCCGCCATGGCGCGGTGGTTGTGTGAAATCAACCAGTGACCTGGAACGGTGACGCAGGAAGAGGTCCGCATCAGTAGAAACCAGTGAACGCCGTTCTCCACCCGGGCATTGAACCACAAAAAAGACCTTGTTGCCCTCCCGGTAAAAAGAAGCCGGGTGCTTTATTTGGCAGACGGTACAAAATGACCTCGTGGCGTTAATAACGGTCGAGGGTTTCGACATAGTCACAAAACATCCTTGTTATAGATGGAATCAAATCCTCGCGTATCCCCTGGGCTGTATCTGCCGGCGTATGATAATCCGGCCCGTGACAAAATGATGTGGCGCACGGGATGTTCCTGCGAAAGAACGCATCGACATCCGAGGGAAAACACATATCCTTTTGCACATAGAAACCATACAGCGGCAGCGGCACAGGAATAAACCCGCAGGAAATCATCCTGGCCACAGACCATGAGAACCAAGCCTTGATGTGGATGGAAGTAAAAATAGCCTGCAGGCGGGTTTTCTTGACAGGCAAGGGCATTTCAAGATTCAAATAAAACCGATAGTCCCGGTGCGGGGTTTTCAGATGGTGGCGTGAACCGACCATCCCCAGCTCCTCGGCATCAAAGAAAATCAACCGGAGATTGTGCTGCAAATCCCGCCGGGCCAATACCCCGGCCATGCCCGCCAGAAGAGCAACGCCTGAAGCATTATCCTGCGCTCCCCCAAACCATGCATCATAATGAGCCCCGATCACAATGGTCTTATCCCGTTTTTCACCCGCAAGATCAAAAATCAGATTCATGCCTTTTTTCGGCTCTATAACACTTTGCATGCAGATAGTAACCTCCGTTGAAGGACTTTGGCGGATAAGGGCCCAGTCTTTCTTGCGGATGACAACAGCCGGAATACCGATACCTTTTAAATAGGCCGGTATGCCGGTGCCGGCCTGAAGATGTTCCTTATGACCTGAAACCAGAATGATTCCGGCGGCGCCATGCTCCAGCGCTCTTTTGATCTGAAGGATGCGATGGTTGAGGATATGAAAATCACAGACAACAATACGGCCCTGAGCCCGACGGAACCAGTATTGCCAGGGCTGGCCGTCGTAAAGATAGATGAACTCCCCGGTGGCCTGGGCTTGTTCACATCCGGTATAGTCAATGGCCTGGGCTTCAAAACACTGATCTCCCCGGGTAACACGCGCGGGAATATCCTGGCACACATCAACATCAAAACACTCAGGGTTCAATATAAATCGGCCTTCTCCGGCCTTGGCCATGGCTTCTGTGATCATTTCCCGGGCACGGGCATTGTCTTTTGACCCTGTCTTTCGCGTCGTAAGGCAGGAGAGCGCTGATAATAAATCCATCGTTTTTCCAGGCACATCAGGCATAAGCGGATCCACTTTTTTCAAATAAATCAACCAGGAAACTCCAGTTCCTGCGTGAAACGAAACACCGCCTTTTTGAAATTCGACGGATGAAGCTTTGCCAAACAGGCCAATTCATCGCCATGGAGGTAGCCGGGATTCTTTTCCAGAAACAGGCGAACATGGGCATCAGCTTCTTTCCCGGCAGGGATCCCGGCAAAACTGTTTTTCAGGCTCGCCCCATGCTGTGTGAAGCGGATAATGCCCTTTGTTGCATCATACTGGGAACCAAAGCGGCTTTGGGCCAAAACATCCATTATCCTTTTTTCACCGGTGCCTGCAAGCTCGACCGACGGATAATAAGACTTGAAATAAACCGGCAGAAAGCGGTAAGTCTTGTATCCCATGCAAATCAGAAACCAGTACAACGGAACATCCGGGCAGACTGTTAATCGTGTCAAGACAAGCTTGAACCATGCCTTGACCAGAATGGTCTGCCGCCAGTATTCTTTTTCAACAATCGTATCGCCGGAGAATATAGCCTGTACCGGCTGGCCATCAACATGGGTGGATATGAACTTCTGTGTGGAGAAACCACGGATTTCACCCGAAACTTCTTCGGTGAGCAGAATGACAGCATCTTTCTCGTCAAGATCTACCCGGAACGCATCCGCATCCATGCCGTTAAAATAGATCTTTAGGATATGCAGCATCCTCTGACGCTGGGCCGCGGTTAATGCCCCGGGTGCCAGTGTCATGGCCGTTAACACCTGGGTCAATGGCCTGGTGTTGTTCATAACGTGCTCAATTCCACATAAGGAGGCCTTGCATCCAATTGCTTGGCCAGGGATTTTCCGTCTTCCCAGTAAACCAGAAAGAGACGGCTTTTCATTTGAACGAACCGGTACCTGGATTTAAAAAGCAGCCACAAGGGGTCTTGTTCATGAAAGCCCAGTAGCAGATACGCCAATCCTTTGGCGTGTGCCTTGCGTTGCAACTCCCCGATCAGCATCGACAAAACAGCCGGGTCAGCCGTGTCCATGGCCATCTGACTGACGAAAGAAAAGGATAAATCTGTTCCGGCTTCAGGCCAGGTCGGCCAACCCCATGGACCCATAAAACGATTCCATAAAGAGCGTACCATGCGAAATCCCGTCGAATAACCGTGAATCGCGATTTGCTTTCCCTTTCCGGCATCATCCAGTGCCGCACATCCTGCCAGAACATTACCGCGAAACACCAGGACCATATCCTCCATATTCCATTCACGCGCATCAAGCCCTGCCACCGGATAAAACTGACGTTTCGCGCCGCAATGATTCAAGAAAGCAACGACCATGGGCCTGTCATGTTCTGCTGCAGGCTCAACGCGAAACCCATTACCCTTATGCATTTGTGAGCTATGGGTTCCCAGCACACATGTCAGGAAACATCCCAAATCCTGGTATGTTGGCAAACCCGCACGCCGGCTGGTCAGAATCGCGAGGGCCTGGTGATTATCTTCCATCACAGTTGAAATGTAAGCCTTGACTTTCCCGTCGGCATGAAGCTGCTGCAGGAATTGATAGCCGCGCGCCAGGAAAATATTTCCTCGTCGGCTTTCATGCAGGCGCAGGCTTCCCAGATATCCGATATCCACCGCCTCACCGTTTACAAACCTTGCACGGACCGCACGGCTGGCCATGCCTAAAATTTCTCCGGTTGAATGATCTTTCCCGACAACAACCTGTGAAAAGTGATGGCCGTATTGCGCGGCTTCAAGGAAACTCGGCCTGCGTTCAAAAGACAAGCGTACGGCACCATCCATGGGGACCTGGGAAAAGAACCGGCCGATGGCCTCGTCATCTTTTGGCTGGGCAATACTTATATCAATGGCACGCGTTATCTTCATTCTTTCCCCAACCCGAATCCGAATTTCTGTTCCACTTCACGCTGAAGCATCAGATTGAGCGCAAAATGGTCCAGAATATCCCGCCCGCGGCTATTGGCCCTGAAATCAGTGGCACGCCAAAGGATAGATGACAGGCTGTAGAAATCTTTCCTGGCCTGGACACAGGCTTTGGCAAATTCCCCGGGCGGCATACGCTCAGGCGCAAAAGAAAACTCCCCGTAATGATAGTTTGCATCCTGCCACCATTTTGGATGGATCATACGCCCTTCATCCAGAAATTGTTGATAAAGCGGCGTCCCCGGGAAAGGAACAAGATGGTTAAACGCCGCCAGAAAGAACTTTTGTTCCAATGCAAAATTCAACGTCTCTTTGATCGTTGCGGCATCATCATTGTCATAACCGAAAATGAACGTGGCATAAATCTTGATCCCCGCGCGGCGGATATTGCCCAACAGCGGGGCCCATTGCGCATGAACAGGCGAAACAGTCTTGCCCATTTGTGAGAGGTTTCCCGGGTTGAGCGATTCAAATCCTATCAAAAGGCCGTAACAGCCGCTTTCTTTCATCAAACGCAGCATCTCCTCATCCTGAGCGGCATGTAAACTGCACTGACTGATCCAGCGTCTTTTAAGGGGCTTTAACGCGATAAAGAGTTCCCGGGCGGCCTTGGGATCGGCCATGATATTATCGTCGACAAAAAAAAGGCTCTTGTCTTTCAGGGAGGAAATCTCAGCCACCACATCGGCTACTGGACGATGGGTGTATGTTTTTTTATAAAACGCGCAGATCGAACAAAACTGGCAGGAATGCCGGCATCCGCGGCCAAACTCAACCAAAGACAAGGGAAGATAGTGTTTGTTACGAAAAATTTCCCGGCAAGGCTTGATTCCGGTCAGATCCGGACGCTGTGAAGACTGATACCTTTTCTGCAACTTGCCTGCTTTGGCATCAACCAGCATCTTTTGCCACACACCCTCTGCTTCACCGATGGTAACAGCATCGACATGCTCTTTGACCTCATCAGGCACCAACGTGGCATGAAATCCTCCGGCTATAACTTTGATGCCCCGCTTCCTGAATTCCCGGGCAATTTCATAACTCCGGCGAGCAGTATAGGTTTCAATACTCAAGGCCACCAGATCCGTTGAAATATCAAACGGGATATCTTCCAGCCGGTCATCGTATAGTTCAACCTCATGCTCTGCCGGTGTAAGTCCGGCTAATACGGCCATGGTCAGTGGCTGCATTTTCCAGGAACGGATATAACCGGCCCCGCTTTTTTTACCAACAGCTGGAAGTACAAGCGTGATTTTCATATTTTTTCTAATGGTTAAAACGGCGTCATGCCGCCAAACTCCATGCCCTGTTTCTTAAGCATCTCCCGGCGAAAAACCCAATTGTACCTGAAATAGGCCAAAAGCGTGAACAAGTTACGCCCTTGGGCCTTGGTGTCAAACGCCCGCCGCAAAATAGATACCGGACTATAGAAAGCCTTGCGGGTTTCAAAACATTGCCTGGACAGGACCTCTGGCGTCATTTGCAAAGGCCTGACAGCAGAGGCACCAAAATGATAACCGGGGTCTATCCACCATTTTTCAAAAACAAGGCGGCCTTCTGTTTTGAGGCGTTCATAAAGCGCTGTCCCCGGATAAGGCATCAGGTGATTGGTCGCCAGGAACGCAAACTTCCGGCGGATGGTGAAATCCAGCGTCTTTTGGAACGTCTGTGGGCTGTCGTGATCATACCCGAAAAGAAACGCCGCCCAGATCATGATGCCTTTGGCGCGGATTTTGTCCAATGCCTGCTCGTATGAACCTGCCGACGTATTCCATTCTTTTTTCATGGCCCCGAGATTCTCTTTTTCCAGGGACTCAAAACCGATCACAATGCCCAGGCAGCCGCTTTCTTTCATTAAACCCAGTAGTTCATCATCACCGGCAAAATCAATGCTCGCCTGGCCGACCCATCGAATCTTTAACGGTATCAGCTTCCTGAAAAGCTCTTTAGCGGCCGCGTGGTCAGAAACAATATTGTCATCAATAAAGAAAACAATGTGATGCCTGTTAAAACCCGCGACTTCATCTGCCACTTCCTGGGCCGGGCGATGGTCATACGATTTATAAAACGCGTAAATGGCGCAAAACTCACAGCCGTACTTACAGCCCCGGCCAAACTCAACCAGCGATACCGGGAGGTATTTCTTGTCTTTAAAAATGTCTCTGCGGGGTTTAATACCCGATAATGACGGACGTTGATCAGATTTGTAAAACTTCTTTAATACACCTCTTTGAGCATCTTCCAAAAGCATCGGCCACACACCCTCGGCCTCACCGATCACAACGCTGTCCGCATGTGCTGCCGCCTCCTGGGGTGCCAGTGTTGGATGGTATCCTCCCAAAACAACGGGGATACCTCTTTGGCGATAATGGTCTGCCAGTTGATAACTGCGTTTAGCTGTGTAACTTTCCACGGTTATCGCCACCAGATCAGTCTGTTCTTCCAGCGCAACAGGCTCGATACGATCATCATAAAAGACAATCTCGTGTTCCAACGGTGTCAGACCGGCGAGCACGGCTATTGTCAAGGGCTCCATCGCGCCTGTATCAAAATAGGGCTTATTGTCTTTATACCCGATATTAGGTCTTATCAGTGTGATCCGCACGTTTTTCCTATTGGTTATCCCAGTGCCAAATCATGCTTGCGATTGACTTCCCGGCGAACAAGCAGGTTATAAGCCCAAAACTCCATGAAATCACCTGGCGTTGGGCAATTTGCCTGCCGATCCGTTGAACGATAAAACACATTGCGCCAGCTGTTAAAAACCCTGCGCGCCTGAATACACCCTTCTCCCAGTTCCCGGGCCGAGAGGCTGCGGGGCTTAAATACAGCCTGGCCAAAACGATAATCAGGATCAAGCCACCACGCCTTATGCAGCAAACGGCCTTCACTTCTTAAGCGTTCATAAAGAGGGGTTCCCGGGTATGGCATCAGCAAATTAAAATTGGCGATAAAGAATTTTTGTTTTAACGCGAATTCAACTGTCTCATGAAAACTGCGCACCGTGTCCTGATCATATCCAAAAACAAACGTGGCGTAAGTTTTAATCTTGAACTTTCGCAGGATGTTTAACGGTTTATCAAAAGAGGCGACCTGTAAATTGGATGCCTTGGACATGCATGCCAGATTCATGCGGTCGAGTGATTCCAGCCCGACCAGAAGCACACGACAACCGCTTTTTGACATCAGAGCAACCAGTTTTTCATCCTGGACGCGCTCCAGACTAATCTGCCCGATCCATTGAATACCTAATGGGATAAGCGCTTCAAAAAGCTCCCTGGCCTCATCCGGGTTAGCCGCAATATTATCATCGATAAAAAAGAACTGCCGCCCTTTTAACCGACGGATCTCTTCAATCACGTCTTTCACCGGACGATGGCGATACCCTTGATAAAAAGAACTCACACTGCAAAAATCACAGGAATAACAACACCCGCGGCCGAATTCAACGGGAACAAGGGGCAAATATTTCTTTCCGGCAAAAATATCTCTTTTGACACGGACATCCGCTAAAGAAGGCGCCTTGCCGCATCGGTAGAATTTCTTCAAACGCCGGCTTTTCAAATCCTCTACTATTCCCGGCCAAATACCTTCCACCTGACCAATGGCCACAGCATCGCCGTGGGCGCCGGCTTCCTCCGGCAGGAAACTAGGATGCATGCCGCCGATAACAACCGGGATCCCCCGGCGGCGATAGGCCTGTGCGAGTTCGTACCCGCGCCTTGCCGTATGCGTTTCCATGGAAATCACAACCGCATCTGTTGGCGCATCCAAGGGGACATCCTCGATGCGGTCATCATATAAGCTGATCTTGATCTCATCCGGCGTAAGACCTGCCATGATACCGAATGCCAAAGGCGGCATGGCATCATTCGCCCGACGATGATCATGCTCCGGGGCTGTCATGTTGGGCTTAATGAACGTTAGATGCACTTGACCTCTTACTTGAGTTTGGCATGATCCAGGGAATAAAACCGGTATCCGATATTAGCCACGATCATCCACAACAATCGGGTGCGCGAGTTCAACAACCTCCTGAATATATTCTTTACACCATAACATTCCCGCCAGGCATATTCGAGCCCATCCTCAAGTTCTTTAACGGTCATGTTCCTGGGCTTAAAGACAACATTCTGACAATTATATTTCGTCCAGTCCGTTGTGATGATCCGGCCTTCTTGGGTTAACCTGTTAAAAAGCGGCGTGGTCGGAAACGGGGTGTAAACCGTAAATCGAGGGAGATCAATGCCCGTCTGCTGGCAGAAATCCACAGTATCTTTAAAAATGGTCTTTTCATCATCGTCGGAACCGAAAACAAAACATCCCATGACGGCAATATTCCGTCGATGCAATTCTTGAATAAGCCGGCGATGTTTGTTGACGTTATTGAAACTTTTGTTCATTCTGGCCAGGCTTTTTTCGGACACGGATTCAAACCCAATCAATAATCCCGCACAACCGCTCTGGTGCGCCAGAGTCAGCAATTGTTCATCATCCATGATCTTTGAGGTGGACAAGCCCATCCAACGGATCTTTAAAGGGATCATCTGCCGGTATAGTTCCTTGATATATACCGCATCTTCAATGGGAGACGGGTCGAGAAAAAGGATCAGGCTGGATTTCATGGCTTTGATCTCATCAATGACATCCGGGATCGGTCTGTGGTGATATGCAGATTTGGTCGCGCTTATGACACAGAACTCACACTTGCACGGGCATCCGAACACCGCTTGTGTTGTATGGATCGTTATATATCCCTGTTGATTCAGGAGGTCTCTTCGGGGTATCGGTATCCCTTCGAAACTCGGATTGGTATCAGTATAGAATTCCTTTAATTCTCCGTTCTTCCAGTCTCTTAACGACTGCGGGAATGTTTTATAAGCATGTCCAATCACAACAGCATCTGCGTGCCCCTTGGCTTCCCGGGGCATCAACGTCGCATGAACACCGCCGATGATCACTGTAATGCCTCTTTTTCTAAAGCTGTCCGCTATTTCATATGACCGTAAAATATGCCCCGTTATCCCGGTCAAACAAACGATATCCGGGTGGAGTGAATCGTAATCACATTCCTCAACGCCTTCATCAATGATGCGCATGTCAGCATTAAATTCTTCGGGAACCAACGCGGCTAACGTGGTTAACGTTAAAGGCGCATACGTCAGATTCTTCCTGAACCCCCTGCCCTTGCGATATAACCCCAGGCGCGGCATGATAAATAATATCTTCACTCAACCACCATGATTTTCATCCGAGGGCATCTTTCGTAAACAGCTGATTTTACCGTCCAGGATTTCAACCTGACGGTCATAATATTCCGGCAGAACCTGGGCGTGCGTGACCAGGACAATGGTGATCAAGCGTTCCCGGTTGATCTTTCTGAACAGTTTAAGGATATTTTCCGTATTGGCCGAATCCAGGCTCCCTGTGGGTTCATCCGCCAGGATCACGGCAGGCCGTGTCACCAGTGCCCTGGCCACCGCGACCCTTTGTCGCTGCCCTACAGACAAGTTCGTGACCGAAGCCTTTAACTTATCTGTGAGGCCAACCACTTCAATGATCTCTTTAACACGATGGATACGGTCATTGCGGCTCATCCTCAACTCGGCCAGCGGCAGCATGACGTTCTCAAACACATTCAAATTCTGCCAAAGATAAAATGACTGGAAAATAAATCCAATATTCCTGACCCGAAAGCCTTTGACCTGCCGGGCGTCCTTCATCAAAGTATTGTCAAAGAATATCTCGCCGCTGGTGGGGATATCCAGCCCGCCCAGTAAATGCAGCAAAGTCGATTTGCCACAGCCGCTGGGTCCGCGCAGCATTAAAATCTCTCCCGGAAATACCTGCAGAGAAATCCGGTCCAATGCCTTGACCTGCCCGTCAGCATAGAACTTGACCACATCGCGTGCTTCAATTATAGGTGTTTTATTCATGGCGTAATATATCTACCGGTTGAATGGATACTGCCCGCACAGAAGGGTAAATACCCGCCAGACACCCCACCCCCAATGAAAGTGCCAGGGTCTTGACGATGATCAGCAGATCAAAGCGCCATTGAATAAATCCTCCAATAACCGGAAACGTCGCAAGGACCTTCATCATGCCATACCCGATCAAAAGGCCCACCATGCCTCCCCAAAAGCCATAAACGGCTGATTCAAGAATGACCATCAGGACTATCCGTCTTTTCTGCCAGCCGATGGCCAGGAGTATTCCGATCTCTTTCCTGCGTTCAAGAACAGCGGTTGTCATGGTGTTAACAATGCCCAAGATGACAATCAAAAAGACAATGACGGAAATAGCCCAGGTAAAACTGAAGACAACGGTAAAGGGGGCTGAGGCAAAATCCTGCATGTCCTTAACCTCCAGGTCCGGGAACAAGGCGCTGATCCTCTCTTGAATATAGCGGGTCATTTCCTGACGCTGGGCAGCATCCACTTTCAATGAATCGCGGTTATCCAGCCGGAAACTGATGGTTGTTACCTTCCCTTGCGCTTTCTTGATCCGCTGCAGCGTTTTAAGCGGCACTATAATGCCACCGTCCTCGATCAGGCTCGGGCTGGAAAAGATCCCGCAGACCTGAAAATCTTCCCCCCGGATCCTGATTTTATCTCCCACCGATTTCTTCATCCGTTTGGCGGCCGCAAATCCCAGCAAAGCATCATGATCTGATTGTATCGATTCACCGGTGATCTTTAAATCTTCAAAGAGAAATGAATCCATCTCCCAGCCAAAAAGCATGAAATATTCTTTCGGCTTAACCGCATAGAAATAGATCAGACACGGAGTTGCTTCACGTACATGAGGGATTGATTTAAGGCTTGTGATGTACTTCTGATCAATGGAACTGGCGAAGATATCCAGCGTTGCCTTTTCCATGACAATCAGATCAGAGCCACGCACCTTATAAGTGGTCTGCAAGGACTGCTCCAGGTTATCCGCAAGGCCTCGAAGGGAAACAAAAGCCGCGATGCTGATCCCGATTCCAAGGATGGTCAGCGTCGTCCGAATTTTCTGATGACAAAGATTCTTGATAACAATGGCAAGAAGGTTCATAAAATCCCCGAGAATGCCTGAAAAACCCGGATTGTGCAAAAATCCTGATCCGAGGACAACAGCAACATTTTATAGGCGTAAACCAGCTTAGTTTTGATTAATATATACGCTTTAAAGGTGGGAATCAATACAATATGAAACTTAGATCTCCGCCCCCTACGCAAAAAAGCTATTCCTTGCGGAATAGCTTTTTATACAATAAATACGGAGAAGGAGGGATTCTGTTCGCTTTGCTCACAGGTCACGATCTTATCTAAGAAATACTTTGGAAGATCGTGATCGTTGCCCTACTCTCGCTTTGCTCGTTCGGGTCAGACATTCGCTTCGCCTTTAGGATGCTCCTATTCGTCGCATCCAGCGAAGCTCAGTCGAATCCCTTTTAA
>JAZDPD010000042.1:0-5916 GCA_043798045.1 Candidatus Omnitrophota bacterium
GGTCCAATCTCCAACCCTGGCTAATGTTTCCGCCGGTAACGGCTGATTATTGCCAGTTTTTACACTTTCAGCCGCCATCTGTTTGGCTTTTGTTGTTTTTTTCGGCGGATTAACAAGATCGCACCCGGCCGTTGCGACTAATGTAATACAAAACAAAAAAATAATGTGTTTGGTATATTTCATATAACCTCCATTTTTAATTTAACATTTAAAAGTATACACCACTTTTTGGGTGTATGACAATGTGATATTAATATATTATTTTGTTGCTATCAATGCGGAAACCTGCTCTTTTTCTTCACATAACTCCTTTAGCGTTATCGCGATCTTTTCTTGTGAAAAAACATCCAGATCAAGACCCTGAACAATACGCCAGGCATCCCCATCAGAAACAACCGGAAACCCGAAAACAAGGCCTGGAGGAATACCATAACTCCCGTCAGAAACCACCGCCACAGAAAAGAATTTTCCCGCCGGTGTGGGGGTTCTTAAGGCGCGCACGGTATCGATCACAGCATTGGCTGCCGAAGCCGCAGACGAAAAGCCGCGCGCCTTGATAATCTCGGCACCGCGCTTCTGAACGGTTTCCATAAAAAATCCTTCAAGCCATGAACGATCCTGAATAACCTCCAAGGCTGGCCGCCCCATAATTTGCGCATGACAAAAGTCAGGAAATTGTGAGGCCGAATGATTTCCCCAAATGGCAACATTTGAAACCTGGTCCATACCCACCCCTGCCTTGATCGCAAGCTGTGCAAAAGCCCGATGCTCATCCAGCATGGTCATGGCAAAAAAATGGCGTGGATCAAGACCCTTGGCACATTCCTTGGCTATATAGGCATTGGTATTGCAGGGATTCCCAACCACAAGAACCTTGCAATCCGGTCTGGCGCTTTGCGCCAACGCACGCCCTTGCGCCAAAAACACACCCGCATTAATCTTTAAAAGATCCCCGCGTTCCATACCGGCTTTTCGCGGCACACTTCCAACCAAAAGGGCCCAGTCACATTGCTCAAATGCTTCAACAGGATCCGTGGATATGTTGATTTCTTTAAGCAAAGGAAACGCACCATCCTCAAGTTCCATGACAACACCCTTAAGCGCCGGAAGGGCTGATTCAAGTTCCAGCAAAGACAAGGCCACAGGGGTATCTTTCCCGAACATTTCACCCGCCGCTATACGAAAAAGCAACGCGTATCCTATCTGCCCTGCCGCGCCAGTTACCGCCACTTTAATCATATAACTGCATCCTCGATTTACCTGCCCATTGACAGGCTTCATAAAATATTAAGCTGCAAACAAAAATTTCCCTTGACGGAACGACGTTCAAAAATATAATAAGGGGCTTCACTCGACCCCATCGTCTAGCCTGGTCAGGACACAAGCTTTTCAAGCTTGGAACACGGGTTCAAATCCCGTTGGGGTCGCCAATTTTAAATATCGTCAAAGACGATATTTAAAATTATTGATCTCTCGAGCTACCCGCAGCGCAAAGTGCCCGGGTTCATTGACAACTTTCCACAACAATATTTCTTCAAAAGTTGTCAACCTGCGAACATCGCGAGCAGAAATCCCGTTTGCCCCAACCATTTATTCAAACACCACTTTCTATTAATCAACAACCATCTATTGTTATCGCCAATTTAAAAATTCATCTTCTGCCATCACCCTTCTGTACCTTCAACCACATCATCTTCCCGTGCCACCACATTAGCAATGGAGGCCACAATATCACCCGCCTCCATCGCAACCAGGCGAACACCCACAGCGCTACGCCCTGTCAGACGTACATCAGCCGGATTACACCGGATCATCATGCCCTGTTTGGTCACCGTCATAAGTTCGGCATCTTCATGCACCACCAAAACACCCACCACATGGCCATTCTTGGGAGTACACTTTAAATTGATGATTCCCTTGCCACCGCGCGACTGCGTACGGTAATCTTCAAACTTGGAACGCTTCGCATAACCCAGCGAAGAACCGGTCAACAGGGTATTGCCCGTCTTATCCGCGTTCTGATCAAAAACAATCATCCCCACAACCTCATCTTTTCCGGAAAGGGATATGCCGCGCACGCCCATGCCGCTGCGGCCTATATCGCGCAACTGTTTTTCCTGGAAACGCAACGATTTACCTTCACGCGTTGCCAGCAAAACATCCTTGCTGCCGTCGGAAATTTCAACACCGATAAGGAAATCATCCTTATCCAGGGTAATCCCGATGATGCCGCCTTTGCGCGGATTACTGTACGCGGAAAGTTTGGTTTTCTTAACAACCCCGCGTGAGGTTGCCATGAGCAGGAATTGATCATCCTTGAATTCTTTGACCGCCACGATTGCACTAATAGCTTCATCACTGGAAAAAGAAAGCAGATTCACAATCGCCTTTCCCTTGGATTGGCGTGAAGCCACGGGAATCTCGTAAACCTTGAGCCACCGGATAATCCCCTTGTTGGAGAAAATCAGCAAATAATCTTTTGACGATGCCACAAACAGCCGCTCGACAAAATCTTCTTCCTTGATCGTCATGCCGGTCACACCCTTGCCGCCGCGCTTTTGCTTGCGGTACGTTTGCACCGGGATGCGCTTCACATAACCTGTATTGGAAATCGTGATCGCCATGTCCTCCTCGGCGATAAGATCTTCCATTTCTATTTCTTCGGCCTTGCCCGCAATCTCTGTTCGACGTTCATCGCCAAATTTGTTCTTGAGATCCGCCAGTTCTTTCTTGATGATCGCATCAACCTTCTTCGCATCCGCCAAAATCGAACGATAGTCATCAATATCCACCAGGAGCGCATTATACTCCGCATCAATTTTCTCGCGCTCCAGGCCGGTTAATTTCTGCAACTGCATTTCCAGAATGGCCTGTGCCTGGATTTCCGTCAGACCAAACTTCCTGATGAGCGCAACCTTGGCTTCAGGCGTCGACGGTGATTTCCGAATCGTCTGGATGATTTCATCAATATTATTAAGCGCAATGCGCAGCCCTTCAAGAATGTGGGCGCGGCGCAAGGCCTTGTCCAAATCAAATTGCGTCCTGCGGCAAATAACCACACGACGATGTTCGATATAATACGCCATAAGCTGTTTCAAATTCAGCACGCGAGGGCTGTTGTTGACCAGCGCCAGATTGATGATACCGAACGTTGTTTCCAGCTGGGTATGCTTGAACAGATAATTCAGAACAATCTGCGCTTCCACATCGCGGCGCAATTCAATGACAATACGGATGCCGTCCTTGTCCGATTCATCACGTAAATCCGTGATGCCGTCCACCGACTTGTTTTGAGCAATGCTGGCAATATCCGAGACAAGGTTTGACTTGTTAACCTGGTACGGAATTTCCGTGATAATGATAAAATCCTTGCCATTTTTCTGCTTCTCGATCGCCGCCCGCGCGCGCAGGGAAATCTTGCCGCGGCCGGTCATGTAGGCATCCCTGATCCCTTCACGCCCGCAAATAATACCGGCGGTGGGAAAATCGGGTCCTTTCACGAATTTCATCAGGTCCTGGATCTCGGTTTCGGGATTATCAATAAGATGCAGAACTCCGTCGACAACCTCGATCAGATTGTGCGGTGGCATATTCGTGGCCATACCAACAGCAATACCGCTGGAACCATTAACCAAAAGATTCGGAACAACCGCCGGCAATATGGTTGGCTCTTCCAGCGTGGCGTCAAAATTCGGCGAGAACTTAACCGTATCCTTATCAATGTCTGCCAGCATGCTTTCGGCAATAGACGCCATACGCGCTTCCGTGTAACGCATCGCCGCAGCCGAATCCCCGTCAATTGATCCAAAGTTGCCCTGGCCATCAACCAAAGGATACCGGAGTGAAAACTGCTGGACCATGCGCACCATGGTCTCGTACACGGCCGAATCCCCGTGCGGATGATATTTACCCAGCACTTCACCGACAATACGTGCACTTTTTTTATACGCCTTGCTGTGCTCCAAATGCAATTCTTTCATCGCATACAACACGCGGCGATGAACCGGTTTTAAACCATCGCGAACATCCGGCAGGGCACGTCCGACAATAACGCTCATCGAATATGCCAGATACGATGTTTTCATTTCCTCTTCAATCGGAACAGGAACTATCTTTTCTTTTTTTGTAAAATCTTTCATGAGACCTTTACCTTTTTAATTTCATATATAGGCAGAGCTACCCCCGCCTTTGACAATCAAATATCAAGATCCTTAACCAAGTGCGCATTCGTTTCAATGAATTCACGGCGAGGTGCTACTTCATCTCCCATGAGCATGGTGAACGTCTTTTCCGCCTCTGCCGCATCCTCAAGGGTCACCTGCAGGATCGTACGCCGCTCGGGGTCCATGGTTGTGTCCCACAATTGCTGCGGGTTCATTTCACCCAAACCTTTATAACGCTGGATATGAATGCCTTTTTTCGCATTGTCCTGAATGTATTCCAACACCTGGCGCAATGAGAAAAATTCCTTCAAATCCTTTTCATTTTCAACCTGAAAGAGCGGTTGCAATGCCTTAACCTTGCGCTTGTCTTTATCCCTGGCAATGATCGTTTCTGCCTTGATTTCCTCTTCTTTTTCAAAAACACGGATATCCAGATCAAATTTGATCAGGTCTTTCTCGATGCGGGCCAGATCATCTGACTCAAAAATTTCAGTATATTCAGTTTCCACATCATTTTTGGTTAATTCGGCCAGTTCATGATCGTCATAAACAAACAGCATTTTATTGTCTTCTTTAACAATATACCGCGGAAAAATCTCGCGTTTGGCATCAAAGCGTTCCCTGTAATCTTTAAAATCAATGCTTTTTTTCGCCAGTTTTTCAATCAGCTTTCCAAGGTCAACCAGGGTTGCCATGATTTCTTTTAACTGCGCGCTGGAATACTTCTTGTCACCGGCGATGCGCGTTAGTTTTAACCCTTCTGTACCCAGATCCAGAAGAAGGGCATTCATGTCCTTTTCCGTTTCAATATACTCTTCCCGTTTACCACGGGACACCTTGTAAAGTGGCGGCTGCGCAATATAGATATAGCCGCCCTGAAGGAGTGCCCGGAATTGGCGGTAAAAAAGCGTCAATAACAAAGTACGGATATGCGAACCATCAACGTCAGCGTCGCACATCACGATGATCTTGTGATAGCGCAATTTTTCCATATTGAATTCATCGCCAATGCCCGCCCCCAGCGCGGTGATGATCGTACGGATTTCATCATTGGAAAGAATTTTATCCAGCCGCGCTTTTTCAATATTAAGAATTTTACCTTTCAACGGTAAAATGGCCTGAAATGTACGGTCACGCCCCTGTTTGGCTGAACCACCGGCAGAATCACCCTCAACCAGATAGAGTTCACATAAGGCCGGATCCCGCTCGGAGCAATCCGCCAGCTTGCCCGGTAAGCCGCCGCCCTCCAAAGCACCTTTACGACGGGTTAATTCGCGCGCCTTGCGCGC
Organism: Candidatus Omnitrophota bacterium; assembly: GCA_043798045.1. Lineage (GTDB taxonomy): Bacteria > Omnitrophota > Gorgyraeia > Zapsychrales > Fredricksoniimonadaceae > Fredricksoniimonas. The sequence continues at coordinate 5,453 of JAZDPD010000042.1, forward strand.
CGCTTCCCGTGCCCGGGATGCCAAAATGACCTTATCCACAATCTTGTTACCTACAGTGGGATTTTCTTCAAAGAACATATTAAGCGCTTCCAAGGTGGAGGAAGCCATCAAACCCTCAACTTCGGAATTACCCAGCTTGGTCTTGGTTTGTCCTTCAAATTGCGGAAACGGTATTTTCACACTAATGACCGCACTTAACCCTTCGCGCGTATCATCACCTGTGATGCTTTCGCCTTCCTTGATTGCTTTTTTACTTTTAGCATAAGAATTGATCGCACGCGTGAGCGCCGAACGAAAGCCACTTAAATGTGTACCGCCTTCAGTGGTATTGATATTATTCGCATACGTGTATACATTTTCGCTATATCCGCCGGCATATTGAAATGCCACTTCAATCTCAATGTTCTCTTTATTGGTCGTAAAATATACAACCTTATTATGCAGCACTTCCTTGTTATTGTTAA
>JAZDPD010000058.1:0-3241 GCA_043798045.1 Candidatus Omnitrophota bacterium
TCAAAATGCACCCGGTTTCTTCACACAGCATCTGCCAGGGAACAATATTGGAATGATGCTCCATCTCAGAAATAACAATCTCATCACCAGCCTTAAGAAATTTCCGGCCATAGCTGTAGGCCACCAGATTGACCGACTCTGTTGTCCCCTTGGTGAAAATGATCTCGAAATTATCCTTAGCATTAAGGAATCCTCGGACCTTCTCCCGGCTGGATTCATAGGCAGCCGTAGCTTCTTCACTGAGATAATGGACACCGCGATGAATATTAGCCGTACGGTGGCAATAATGCGAGTGTGTGGCTGCAATAACCTGACACGGCTTGAACGTTGTTGCCGCATTATCAAAATAAATAATCGGCCGCTCGTTACGTCCGCATGTGGCCAGATTCGGAAAGTCTTTGCGGATCTTGTGAACATCAAACATCATAACAAACCTCCCACCTCAGCGCGCAACTGTAGATCATTGATACTGGAAACAACATCTTCCGTAAAACCGTTGATCAGCATCCGTCCGGCTTCTTCCCGGCTTATCCCGCGCGTTTGAAAATAGAACAATTGATCGTCATCCAACTGGCCTATGGTCGCCCCATGAGAACATTTCACGTCATCGGCAAAAATTTCCAGCTGAGGCTTGGTTTCCGCGCGCCCCAAAGCCCCCAGGATCAAATTCTTATTAAGCTGGTACGCATTCGTTAATTGAGCCTCACGACGCACCATGATCTTGCCATTGAACACGGAATGAGAAGAATCCCTGACCACACTCTTGTATAACTGATTGCTCAGTGTTGCCGGTGCCGCATGGTCAATGAACGTATGGCTCTGCGCCACGGCCTCGCCTTTAAGATCATGGAGGCCATTCAATGAAACTTCTGCCCCCGGGCCTTTCAAGATAATACTGACCTGATCCTTAAATGACCGCGCCCCGCGAGTCATGAGGAATGTCTTAAAATATGTATCTTTAGCCTGATGCACCTGCAGAGAAACTTCACGCTGCTCATCCTTGCCATAAATATGACAGCGTAAGAGCTCAAGATGAGCACCTTCATCAAGAACAACTTCGATGGTCATGGCCGATGAAATCACAACAGCACTGACACCTGAGGCCACATGAAGCACGGCAATTCCTTCCCCATCAAGGATACGGACAACCCCTTTTGGTGATGCCGCCGTGAATTTCCAGATACGTTGAGGTTTAGGCACGGGTGCTGTCATTTAAACCGCATTTCTCAATAGAAAGAGGGAATGCGGTTTGAACCCCAGCTTTTTCCTGATGGGAATATTGTGGAAAGCTGCCTGATTCGCAACGCACATTTTCATGCAATCTCTTTCGTAGGAATTGTGCGCGTAATGCACAATTCGGGTTTGATCAACCAATCATAACCTTTTTCTTCAACCTTTAGCGCAAGATCCGGACCGCCTGTCTTGATAATCCGGCCCTGATATAAAACATGAACAATATCAGGCTTAATGTAATTAAGTAACCGTTGATAATGCGTGATCACGATCATGGCATTATGCTTGCTACGCAGGGCATTGACCCCATGCGCCACAATCTTCATGGAATCAACGTCCAGGCCTGAGTCCGTCTCATCCAAAACAGCAAGCCTTGGATTCAGCACGGCCATTTGAAGGATCTCATTACGCTTCTTTTCTCCGCCGGAGAAATCAACATTCACGGCCCTGTCGATATACTTGTCATCCATCTCAAGAACCTTCATTTTTGTACGGATAAACATATCAAAATCGATCGGATCCATTTCTTCACTTCCATGATGACGACAAACCGCATTGAAGGAGGCACGCAGGAATTCAGATGTCGGCACCCCCGGGAGCTCCACCGGATACTGGAACGCCAGAAAAATACCTTCACGGGCACGCTGATCAGGCGCCATGCTCAACACATCAGACATACACCCGTTAATGTCAAACTCAATGCTGCCGCGATCAACCGCATACTGCGGATGTCCAGCAACAACCTTGGACAACGTACTTTTACCAGAACCATTGGGCCCCATGATCGCATGAACTTCCCCGGCCTTGACCGAAAGATTAAGACCTTTAAGGATCTGATTACCTTCAACACTCGCGTATAAATCTTTAATATTTAACATATTTTCCTCTTATGTACGGGCGCCCTGATAAGCTAATCCATGTTATAAGGGCATGCCGTGGGATGCCCCTACCACTAGCCTACAGAATTCTCAAGCTTCATTTCCAATAACCTTACCGCCTCAACAGCAAATTCCAACGGAAGTGTTTTAAAGACTTCCTTACAAAACCCATTGATAACCAGGGCTATGGCCGCTTCTTTATCAAGCCCCCTGGACTGAAGATAAAAGATCTGTTCAGCACTAATCTTGGACGTCGTAGCTTCATGTTCAAGAATGGCTGTACTGTTTTTAACCTGAATATCCGGAAATGTATTCGCACTGCAGTTATTGCCAACCAGCATGGAATCACATTGAGAAAAATTCCTGGCATGATCAGCATTGGATGTGATCTTCACCAACCCCCGATAACTGTTATGGGAATAATCAGAAGAAATACCTTTGGAAATAATAACACTGCGCGTGTGTTTTCCAAGGTGAATCATTTTGGTCCCGGTATCCGCATTCATTTTATTATTCGTCAGGGCAACGGAATAAAACTCGCCGGCTGAATGATCACCTTTAAGGATGCAACTCGGGTACTTCCATGTGATAGCACTTCCCGCTTCAACCTGCGTCCAGGAAATTTTGGAATTCCGCCCGGCGCACAAACCGCGCTTGGTCACAAAATTATAGATCCCGCCCCGGCCTTCCTTATCGCCCGCATACCAGTTCTGTACCGTTGAGTATTTGATTTCAGCATCATCGAGCGCAATGAGTTCAACAATGGCGGCATGCAACTGGTTCTCATCGCGCACGGGTGCGGTGCAGCCTTCAAGATAGCTAACATATGAACCTTTGTCTGCAATGATAAGCGTGCGTTCAAACTGCCCCGTATCTTTGGCATTGATACGAAAGTAGGTCGAGAGATCAACGGGACAACGCACCCCGGGAGGAATATAGCAAAAAGAACCATCCGTAAAAACAGCGGAATTAAGGGCGGCAAAAAAATTATCATTATAAGGCACAACACTTCCCAGATACTGCTGCACAAGCTGCGGATGCTTGATCACCGCCTCGGAAATGGGACAAAAAATAATTCCAATCTTCCCAAGCTCTTTCTGATGCGTTGTACCAACAGAAACACTGTCAAA
>JAZDPD010000062.1:0-25186 GCA_043798045.1 Candidatus Omnitrophota bacterium
ATCTGGGAATTTTCCCGGTCAACCCCCATGGATTCAGCCACCGCCCGGTTATCCTCAGGGCGCATCACCAGGAAAACCTTTTTGTTGATCGCCGAAAAACAGGGCATGGCAATCTGCCAGTTGCCAACATGCGATGTCAAAAGAACACACCCCTGGGAAGCCGCGCCAACTTTATAAATAAGATCCTTATTCTCCATGCGCAGATCGAACGTAACAGCACCCGATGTTGAAGCAAAATGATCGATCAAATGCTGCCCCTGATTCAGAAAAAGTCGATAAACAGCATTCGTATTTCCCCAAAAACCTGCCTTTGGAAAACGCCGGCGAACATACGACATCGTACGACGACGCGCATCCTTATCGAAAACAAGATAATGGATCGCCACCATGGCCAGCATGAAATACGCGCCACGCAAGCCAAAGAACCTTAACTGCTGACGAAAAAGCCAGAAGCCAAGATTATTCCCCCGATGCTTAACCTCAATTTTACGCGCGGCAATGGCCGTATTCTTAGGCATCACGGGCTAAAGGCTCCTTTTGAAGATGCGTGGCAACAAAAAACACCACTACGGCCGTCAATGCAGCCAAAAGCGGTGCCACAATCAAGGAACCGATCAGCCATTCCCAAATCCTGTCCTTTAATTGCCAAAGGATCACATTGAGCGATACTTCGGTAATCCATGTCCGGTAAAGCAAATAATGACCAACCTCAACACACAATACCGGAACAAACGGCGGCATGCAAATATTCTGAATGGCAAGGGCCATGACTTTGTTCAAATGAAGGCGGCTGATCACATACAGGATCACCAGCATGTGCACGGACAACAACGGCAAAACAGCCAGAAAAATACTGACAAACGCCGCAGCCGCAAGACCCGTCGGTGTTGCATGTTCAATGAGCAACCCCTTGAAAAAAGACCTGGGATCCTTGAAAAGCTGTACGTTGATCTCGGTTTTCTTTTCACGCATAACAAGCTGCCGGTGGCCCATGGGCATGAGCGCACGGCCAATCAAACGGCTATGAAGCAAGGACAAACGCAGATTATCCAGAAACGGACGAAAATGGGAAATCCTCTTGCCCTTGGGCGCATAAAATACCCGGATGGGAATTGATGCCACCTGTAACCCTGCCCAGGCCGCACGCACCAGAACCTCAACTTCCCAATCATAAAAACGTGCCGCCAACACCAGCTGTTTCAAATGCTTCACCGGATAGGCACGAAAACCGCTTTGCGTATCCTGCGCCGCGACGCCTGTCTCGATGCGAAACCAGAAATTGGAAAACTTGCGTCCGAACTTGCTTGATCCCGGAACATTCGCCGCTGTAAAATCACGGCAACCGATCAAAATAACATCTTCCCTGAGAGTATCAATAAATAACGGGATGTCGTCAGGATAATGCTGGCCATCCGCATCAATGGTAATCATGAATTCCCCGCCATGACGGCTCACATGCTCCAGCGCTGTCATCAAGGCCACCCCTTTGCCGCGATTGGCCGCATGTGCCACAACACAGATGCCCGTCCCTTCAAACAAAGCGGCCACATCGGCATCTGTCGAACCATCATCCACAACTAAAATATGCTTAAGGTGCTTTTGACAAGCCAGAGCCACCTCACGCACCGCTGCCGCATTATTATAGACAGGAATCACACACCATACCGCATCCAAAGAAATACCCCTTGTCATGGCTGCACCCTTGCTGTCATCCCGGAATTCTTGCGCATTTTTCGCGGTGAAAGCATTTCCCATAAAGAACCCGCATAACCCATCTGATGAAGGAACTTGGTCGCTGATTCAAACTTGTCTGCCGGAAAAAAACAATGCCGGTGGTCTTTAAAACCTTCCGTCAACGTTGTCTCCAGCCATGTCCGATCCAGGCCCGGAGAAAAATAATAAACAGATTCCAGCAAATCCTGCTCCGGATGGATCACGCCTTCCTTGAGGGCAATTTGCTCGAGCGGCGTTCCCGGTAAAATACGGATCCCCAGGAACATGAATGAAACGGTATTACGCAACCCGATGACATTGGCCATTCCCTTCTGGACAGATGCCTGCGTCTCTCCGGGGCCGCCAAACATAAAGAAATTAGCTGTTGAAATACCATGACGGGTAAAAACATCATTGGATGAAATAATATCCTTAAAAAGGAAGTCCTTCCCCATACCCTGTAAAGCCACGTCTGAAGCCGCATCCGCCCCGATCTCAACCGCCTTAAGGCCAGTCTCCTTCATCAAAAGCACATGTTCCTCAAGGATAAGCCCCGGCTTGATAAAACAGGTCCAGGGGACTGACAATTCCCGGCGTTTCATTTCCTTGACAACATCCAGAAAATGCCCCTGATCATCATTAAAGATCGAGTCCGTAAAAAAAATATACCCGGCCTTGTAATCCCTGGCCAAACGCTCAACATCATCCACTACATCCTTCACAGGCCGCGGCCGCACCGTCCTTCCTTCAAGCAACGGATACGTGCAATACACGCAACGATGATTGCAGCCGCGCTTGGTCTGCACCGAACCCATGCCGCCATGCTGAAGGTAAAACTTCATGATATCCACATCATACGCAGCACTACCAATGCACGCGGGTTCAACATGATCCCGCGAACGAATACAGCGCTCGGGCTGCTCACCGCGTGCCATACGCGCCACAATATCAACCACCGCTGATTCCGCCTCACCCACAATGCCGTAATCCGCACCAACGGCATCAAGGATCAATTCCGGCATGATCGAAAAACCCGCGCCTCCCAGAACAACTGGCGCCGAGGTAACACCACGAACAGCCAAAACAATCTGACCCACCGTAGCGATATAATGCTGTTCATGAAGAAGATTGACATTGTCAATATTGCGTATCGAAATACCCACCAGTCCCGGTTGTTTAAGCCCAAGGACCTCCTTCAACTTCTCCAGTGACTGTCCCGCCTGAAGGAAATCAAATTGGACCACATCATGTCCGGCGCGCATCAGAGCCCCCGCCACAATCCCCATGCCCAGAGGATAAACCGGATACGGCGTTTCAGCTATGTTTGCAGAGATGAGCAATATCTTCATTTGATTGAAGGCGCCGCCCAGCCGCGTGTGCTGCTCAAGTTAACCTGCCGGTAGGTGCCATCTGCTTTCTCCCGATGAATAACGTTCAAATAAAGCTTGGCCATTTTAATTTCTTTGCTGCAATCAGCATAAAAAGTATTCCAGGCATACTCATACATTTTCTGAAGTGAATCCGGCGTCATTCTGGCAGGCTTAAAAACAACCTCGCCCGCCGTATACCTGACCCAATCATTATGCAGGATCCTGCCCCGTTCTTCAAGGCTGGATCGAATCGGCGAATGCGGGAATGGCGTTAAAATCGTAAACTCCGCCAGATCCAGATCAACCTCAAGCAGGAAATCAACAAGCCGCTTGATACCATCCTCATCATGCTCATCCGTTCCCAGGATAATGGTGCCTTCCACGCCAATCCCCCGATCCTTCAAACGCTTGATACGCCGGCGGATATAATCCGACGTGTCAAAGATCGCCTGGTACACGTACCAGCAACCGGCCTTGGCCGCAAGATCCAGGATTTCATCATCATCCTTGATCGGATGGGATACCCATTTTTTCTTCAGCGGGATCATGGCGCGAAAAAGATCTTTCTCCCACTGGTCATCCTGAGCCAAAGAATTGTCGACCAGAAAAAGGCGGTTATTCTCAATGCTCTTGAGCTCCTCAATAACCCTGTCAATAGGGCGGGGCCGAAACTGCCGGCCACCCAGATACGGCGTGCAACACGGGAAACAATTGAACCGGCATCCCCTTGAAGCATGCACCAGATCCACCATCTGGACGCCGCGAAAATTATAAAGCTCATTCTTGAGGATATCCCGACGGGCAGTACCCACCAGAGAAATATCAGGAAGGGCATCCATGAAATTATAGATTTTCTTTAACGTGCCGCGCTCAAAATCCTGCAGCACCTGAAGAATGTGGCCTTCCGCTTCACCCAAAAAAATAGCATCCGCATGCGGCAAGGTTTCTTCCGGATGAAGCATGAGAGCAATGCCGCCGAAAATAACTTTCATACCCAAAGCTCGGTACTCATCCGCAATTTCCCAACCCCGGACAATCTGACAAGTCAACATACAGGAAATGGCCACCAGATCCGGCCCCCGATTGATCACCAATGGCTCGACATTCTCATCACAAAAATCAATGCTGACATTTTCCGGAAGTGCTGCCGCAAAACACACCGGCCCATGGGGTGGAAGATTAAATTCCGGCTGATGCGGCAATTTCGGCCATTTGGGATATACCAATTTCATCTTCATACAGCACCCTTGTGTTCAAATGACACCTCCAGCGCCTTGAGAATATCGCCCACAGCCGTCATGCCTTCCAAACGTTCTTGTATCATCAAAGTTGAAAAAATTTCTTTCACTTTCCCTTTTTGCAAAACAAAACAAACCGCCTCTTTTGAACCAGCCCAAACCGCCAACATCGCATCAATATCATCCTGGGATGCACACAGGGCCCCGGCCGACACCAAGCCTCCGACGCCGGAACAAGTCTGTTGCTGATGCCATACAGGCCCTGTAAAGCCACAGAACAACGCCACCTCTGCCAGAGGGGTTGTTGGAAGCGTATATACAAACAAATTGCTGCGCGCACTCTTTCGTCCGGCATCCATATAATCCGCGAAGAAAACCCTGTTAGAATCAAGTGATCCTTCCAGATTAGATCCAACAATACCGATCCGCCGCTTGCCTTGAGCCATCGGCAAGCCCGCATCAACACAACCCCAAAGCGCTGCCGCCAATGTTGTCAGCGACAGTGCGTCAAATCGACCCCAATTTTTCGGTAATTCTTGAATAAACCCCTGGCTTTGCAACATACGACTTGCGTCTTTTGGACTCTGACAAGACCAACTCATCTTTTGCCCAACAGCCCCACAGCGACCATTAACAACATAGGCCATGCCTGTGACAGAAACCGGATTTTCCTGAAATGGCCTCATGATCATGATGCCCTCTTCAAACATATCGCCGCATTGATGCCGCCAAAACCGGCATTGACGCACAACGCATGCTCCTGAATGATCGCGCGTTCCTGAACAGACACCCATCCAACCGCCTCAGGATCAGGCTCCGTCAAACCAACGGTCGGAGGGATCAATGATTGCCGCAAGGCATATTGAGCCACCCCCGCTTCAATCAATCCCGCAGCACCCAGTGTATGTCCGATCCCGCCTTTGATACCATAAACAGGAACCGGGACAGAGAAAACCTTTTTAAAGGCCTGCATCTCCATGGCATCGTTATAAAGCGTCCCCGTTCCATGAGCCGAAACAAATCCAACATCCCTGGCTGAAATGCCGGCTTTTTTCAAAGCTTCTTCAATGGCACTCGCCAAACCAGAACCATCACGTGCAGGCCCTGTGATATGATTCGCATCATCACTCATCCCCCAACCCGCCACTTCAGCCAAAAACGGAATGCCGTTGTCACGGGCATAATCCATGTCCATCAAAACCATCCCTGCAGCGCCATCGCCCAAAGAAAGCCCTGAACGCCCCTTGTCAAAAGGACGCGCCCGTTGCTTGTCCATGGCCATTAAAGAATTAAAACCCGCCAAAACAAATTCATTAATGCCATCACAACCCACAATCAAGGCACTCCTGGATAATCCCAGCCGAATACGCTGCGACGCCAGCGCCATGGCCACCGTGCCAGAGGCGCATGCCGCAGAAACAACCGTACCGCGCCCATCCGGAAAACCCAGGCGACGCTCCAGCTTTGAACACAAATGAGAAAGACCACTGCCTGACGCATCGCCCCCTGCGGCCACAGCACGCTGCAGAATTTCAATTTCGCCAACCGTTGAAGAAAGAAAAAATTCTGTTGCTGATGGCCAAGCCCCTTTGCCAAAAGATCCCAGAAGCATTTGGCACATTTGTCCAACGACCGTATCTGAACTTTGGGCATCAATCAAAGAACTTTGCGCCACCGGAACAACTTCAAAATTAGCACCCCCGATGCGTGTGGCTGCCGTGATGGCCGTACGTTGGCCCAGTAACGCTTCCCAGGTTGGTCCAACACCCTGGCCAAACGCTGTGATCATGTCAAAAGCTGTGATCACGACCCTTGCTGGCACGCTAACTCTCCCCGGGCCCAGCCCTGACGCAATTTTTCAATGAGCGGCGGTACGGATAATAACGGCATACCCGAAACATCCGTGAACATATGAACGGTATACCCTGTGGCCGCGACAATTCCACCCGTTTTGGTAAAAATGTACTCGACATTCATGCGGGCACCCTCACACCATACCAATCGCGCGGTAACAGTGAATTCTTCTTCCAGCATCAATGATTCAAAATAATCAATATGAACCTGAACAATCGGCGCGCGCAAACCTGCCTGAAAAAAATCATGGTATGAGATACCGCAAGAACGCGTTAACTGGGCATAGGCCTCTTCACAATACTGAGAATACCGTCCATGCCAAACGATGGCCATGGCATCCACCGCCCCAAAAGCCGCCCGCAAACGGACAGACGCGGCCAACGGTTTCGGAGCATCAGATGCCTGATGAAAATAATTTCCTTTAGATCGGCGTGTCGGCTTTATAACCGCATCATGCATATGTCACCTCGATTTGGATCTCCGCCACTTTTTTATCCGCTGATTTGAAGACAGCCTTAACACGCTGGGCATCGCGCTGGTGCTCACGCCAAAGCTCGACACAAACCTCTTGATCGCATGTCACCAGCGACAAAAACTTGGCTAAAACAATGGTCTTTAAGACCGCTTTTGTCTTTTGCGACGCATCAAGTAAAACCAGGACACTTAAAACTTTGCAAACCCCGGGCACCACCGGATTCCCGGGAAAATGTCCTTTAAAACCCGTAAAATCCTTCGGGAAGAGAATGTTCGCTGTAATACGCCCATCCTCATGAGAAGCAACCTGGCGCAACAACCCCCTAATTTCTTCATACAAAATAGACATACACGTTAAATTCCTATAAAGGCTTAACTTCTTTTGAATTAATGAGCAACTGATACCGATACGCGCGATGCTGGAACCGGATGCTCTTCGGATGGATTTTCCCATCGGCATCCGCCGACCATCCATCATACGATATCTTCCAGAACAACTTTCCTTTTTTATAAAGCCTCTTTTCCAGCAACGTTCGATCGTTCTCCGAAAAAATGTACTCTTTCTCAAGACCATCCTGAACCAAGGTCTTTAAATAAATCTTTTCACCGCGGCTCTGGGCAACAAAAGGTTCCTTCGGTGCCCATTCAAAATAAATATCCCGGATATTGCCCGCCACGACCTTGGCCACATCCCCGCGCCTGGCCAGTTCCGGAACAACAAATGACTGTGTGATCTTCCCCTGCAAGGAAACAACCCTGAACAAGGTAATTCCCACAGGCGTTACGCCCGCAACCGCCAGATAATCACGGTCCAGATCAACCGATGTCATTCCCAGGCTGGGCAGGGAAAAAAACCAGTACTTGAAAACAACCAAGCCCAGTGTCTCGTATTTATGCGACATTTTGGACGTAAAATTGTCGAGAAACATCTGTGTCTCTTCGGGCGATACGCTGCGCGCCGGAAGATGCGCACATCCGCCGCAAAACAGCAAGAAACAAACGGCAAATATGCCCGACAATCTACGCATGTGTTTCCTTTAACGTTTCCGCACAAAAAAGCCGGTACAACGCAGGCTCGATGATCTGTGCACACAACCATCCCACCGCAAGCCCTGTACTTAAGGCAACCCCGATCGAAAACAGGGCCGGATGATGCGCCGCCAGCAAAGAAAGGGCGCCTGTCAAAGTTGTTGCCGCCGAAATGCCGACAGCCTTAACCGTGCCAGTCTTTTCCCCGTGTTTGAGTGCATACAGCAGGAAAACACCATAATCAATCGAAAGCCCGACAGCGATCATAAGGGCCACGAGCGCGGGCGCTGTAAGCGGCTGTCCCCAGAACCCGTAAAGCCCAAGAACGGCAAGCAAGGCGGTTACAGCGGCAGACAAAACTACCAGGATAAGCCGCACGTTACGCAAAAAGAATACCGCCACTACCAGCAGTAATAACCCCGCATACCCTGCCAGGCGCACCGCCTCCTGATTCACACTGCTGCTGAAACGGCGTGTGAATTCCGATCTGGAGAAAATAAATGAACCCGGATAACGCAACATCAACTGGTTAAAATGATCGCTAAACCTGGGTTCCTCAGGAAAAAATGTAAAAATCTGAACCGCATCCTTTTGATGGGCAATAAAACGTTCTGACATCTGCCTCAAGAATGAAATATCCTCCATGGCCGGGAAAGAACTTTGCCGGGTCAAGCCCTCAAACGCGGCAAAGGCATCCGGTGAGAACCCCTGCTGCGCCGCGCTATGCTTGAGCGTGCGCAGTAGCTCCTGTGCTTTTTCCATCTGCCAGAAAGAACGCCATGAAGCAAGATTCTTTTCCTGAACACCCCCGGGCAGCATAAATGGCGCCATGCTGGTGATCTCTTTGGAAACCGCCGAAGAATCATTAAACACACGATAATTCACGGCAAGGGCTTCATCCAGGGTCGGTGCCGTAACAACAAAAATACCCTGCTTGCGCTGGCCCAGCCAAACATCTTCAAACCGTTGCTCACTGGCGCGAACCTTCGCCGAAACACCATCCAACGCTGAAATATCACTTGTAAAGTGCACCCGGCAGGCCCCCACGCCTAAAATCACGACCAGGATACCCCAGACCACCACCATCTGTATGTCCTTTTTACGGCTGACAGGCCCTTCCCCCAACCCCCGCGGGAGTTTTAAAGGCGATGTTGTAACAAGATGGGGGAAAATCAAAAGAACAAACCCGACACACAACCAGATACTGATGATCGTCATGAAAGCCAACTGATGATATCCGGGAATATTGGAGAAAAAGAATACGGCAAATATACCCGTCGTAAAGAATGCCGCCAGAACAATGGGGCGCATCATATAAGAAACCGCCTGACGATTCCCTGCTGTCCGGATGGCTGTATACACCAGAATCCCGTAATCATCCGAAACCCCGATGATGACAGACGCCAAAGCAGCTACAAATGCAGAAATCTTGCCAAACATAAGGCCGCAGCAAACCAATGCCACCAATACTGAAAAGGCCGGTATCAAAAAGAATATGGCGGCCCTGAAATCCCTGAAAAAACATATCAAAACAACCAGATAGGCAATCGTCGCCACTGTTACGGTGCGCGCAATGTCACTTTTGATTAAAGACTCATTGGCCACCGTATGGGCATGGCCAGAAATAATATCAACTTTAGAAAAAGATGGCGCATCCTTTAGAACATCCTGGATATACTCCAGCAATTTCGATGCGCGAGGGGCATCTGTGATCAAAACAGGTGTTTCCAGAATAAGCATCAAATTCCGACCGTCCTGTGTGGCAAAATGGCCATTATAGAAAGTCACATGGCGGCCAAACGTCGTGGCCAGTTGTTGAAGATAGGACAATTCCGGTGCAAAAATGCCCAATGGATCAGCCCTGAGAACCCCGTTAAGAAACATCCCCTGGAAAGAAATCAAACGTGAACGAACCGAGTGCAAGCTTTCATTAATAACGCCGGACGTCATACGAAGTGAGAAATCATTCAGGCGTCTTTCATCCACCAGGCGCGGTGCAAAAGAAACAAAGCGCGTCATATCATCCGGCGCCAGGCTTGGCCCCTTAACCACATTTGTCACCAAAGGCGAAGGCAGGCGTGCGGCCACATCGTCCACATAATGCACCAGATCATCCAGCGATGCCTCCGACCCAACCAGCTCAAAAGAAAGCACCACCTTCCCGGCAAAAGCACTGTCCCTGACAAGCGCCAGATCCCGGCGAAGCAAGGGATCATTGGGCAACATGGCGGAAACATCATTATCAAAATGGACCCGTGACGCGGCCAAAGCACACAAGGCAATAACAGCCCCCAGCACCCAAAGAACCGGCCTTTGATAACGGGCAACGAAAGAAAATATATTTTTAAAAAATAACTCACCCATGCGGACTCACCAAACCAGCACGCCAGGCATCAACAGGGATCGTTTCGTTCAGGCGTGCATTTTCAAACTGAATGCTTGTTTGATCACCGGACATTTCTTCAATGGTGATCTTTTCAATGTACCTTAAATCTTCACGAAACTGAATGGAAACCCGGGCCACAAAACCAGCTTCAGGGCTATTGGGGTGCGGAACACAGGCAAGAACCAGGGGCTTGCCGGAAACCAGGGCCACATCATATTCCCTGGCCAACTGATCGTATTTCCCGCTGAACCAGCGCTGGATCTGCTGGGAGGCGACACGCATCATGGGATTGGCATTCATGTTAAATTCCTGAACCGTATTATGCTCCCCTTCCCATTGACGGACAAGCCCGCCCCGCATGATAAAGGCATACTGAATCGGAGAGGCAATATGCCAGGCCAGAGAATCCGGACGCTCCCAGGCCAATGTGCCGCGCAAAACAATCGTTGAAGAAAATACCGCCATCTTCTTTTCCTGAACAAAATCAACCTGGACTGATTTAAGGCTGGCCATTTCCTGCGTTATACCCGCCAAGGCCGCGGCGAGATCATCAGCAGCTCTGGCAGAATCTGAAACAATACATCCCACGCATACTATCAGCATCATGATAATCCGTAACATCAGGCTTTCTCCTGTGCCAAATTATGCCAGATTTTTATCTCACCCTGGGCGAGCAAATCAGCGCCCCGATGAATCGTCCCTTTAATGATCCCGAAATCCCCGTATTGCGCATATTTAAATATTGAAACGGACAACACATCCCCCACGTGCGCATGACCAAGAACTTCAAACTGCTTGGCCCCCAACAGGAAGCCCTCCTGTTTTTTCCCGGAACGGCCATGATGCCTGAAGCCCCCCATCGCAGCGGTCGCCTGTGCCATTATTTCCAAATACCCGGCATCATCCCACACCCCATCCTTGTCCACAAAAGGCATCCCGGGCCTGATGGTTGTCTCAACATCAGCACTGCGATCACCCACTTTAAGCAACCGCTCCACCAATCGCATGGGGCCTTCGTGCGGAATAAATTTATCCACCTCAACCGGAAGCCGCGTAATATCATGCGCATGCGGCATATTCTTCCAGCACAAAGGATCCGACGCCAGATAATCCCCGGTTAATTGATACGCGGCCCCGCGGCAACCGTAACAATCATCCGCCTTCTCGCATTTACCGCACGGCCCCTTGATCTTGTTACGGAAATGGCGCAAGTCCTGCACAATTTCGCTTTCCGCCAGGATATCCTTCAGTTTCTTCTCACGGATATTCCCCACAGGCACATTAAGCCCCACACACGGCAAAACAAACCCCCGGGCATTGACCAAACACGAAAAACGATGCCGCAGGCATTTACCCCCGACGAGCGGCGGCTGCGGCTCCCATATCTGGTTGTAACGGGTGCGGTCAATCTCGCTGATCTCCTGGAACAACTTCTCAATCTCCTCGGTGGCCACATTCAACCCTTCATTCTGAACCGCCCCGCCCTGGGGTGTCAATATTTCAAAATACGGCAAAATCCCCTGGTCACGCAGCCATATCCACAACGCTGTCAGTTCCGTAAAATTATCCTGACAAATAACCGTACTCACGGCCAGAAAACCATCCCCATCGGGATAACCTGCCTGCTGAAGGTGAGCAAGCGCTGCCCGCATCTTCTTCGCAGATCCGGGCACTCCCGCCAAACGGTCCTGCACCTCATCCTTAAAAGAATTAATCTTCAACACGACATTCACGCCAAGATCAAAAAGTTTACGCGCCCTGGCCTGGGTCAAATGCAGCCCGTTGGTGAACAATTCGACCTGCAGTCCCTGGGCCCGGATAAACTCGATCTTCTCCATAATACGCGGATAAACGAGAGGCTCCCCGCCTAAAATAATGATTTTACGTGCCCCCAGATCCTTCGCCTGCAGGATCACATCGCGAATCTCGGAGGCTGTCAGCTCATCCTTAAAGTCCGTCATCGTTGAAACATAACAATACGGACAACGTAAATTGCATTTCAAACTAAACTCGATCTCCATGGACAAAAGCCGGGAATCACGCACCGCCTGTTCAATATCCTGCGGGGAGAATTCATAACGAAATGGCATGCTGGCACATTCGCTCATACACGCGCTCTCCTGTCAAAAAAACGAACCGGTTTACGTAAAGATGGATTAAAAACAACACGGCGGACTTCTTCTTCTGAGGCCACCACAACATCAGGAACAACCCGCAAACGCGCAGACAGGGCCTCTGCAATCCGGTTAACCGAACAAGCCTGCCGCAAAGCCACTGTTACCGATAGCCGGTCAGAAAGTGTATCCTGAGAAAATACAGACATATAATAATCACTCACTTCCGGCAGTTCATCCAGTGCCGAATAAACCGCCAACGGATAAACCGTCGTTCCCTTGATCTTGAGCATTTGTTTCTTTCTTCCCAGGACAGGCCCGAGCCTGGGCGTCTTGCGGCCGCAGCCGCAAGGCTCATCCATCATAAAAGTAACATCCCCGGTGCGGAAACGTACCAAAGGCATTCCTTCGATCCCCAGCGGCGTCACAACCAGTTCACCCACACTCCCGGGACTGACCCGGCGGCCCTTTTCATCAATGATCTCGGCCACAGCCAGCTCTGGCAATAAATGCCCGCCGTTCTGGCAAGCACATTCACAAAAAGTAGTAACCATCTCTGACGAGGAATATGTCGAAAATGCCTTGGCCTTCCACATGGCCTCAATCTCGCGCGTCACCGCCAAAGCTTTCATATCCTTATCCCTCAGTGGCTCGCCGATGCACACAAGGCGCTTGACACCGGCAACAGGAATCTTCTTGTGATGAACAAATGCCCCCAATTTTCTCAGGAAAGAAGGCACTCCGACAATCACCGTCGGTGCCATCAGTTTGATGATCCCGGCGTGGCTTTCAAGGCTGTTTAAACCGTTACGGATGCACGCGGCTCCAATGGCCTGAGCCCCCAAATAATACGCCAAACCCGCCACAAAACAGCGATCCATGGTGCATGTCAAAAGAACCCGGTCATCAGCCGTTATGCCGCAAGCGGCCAATGATTGTCGCTCATTATATGCCAACCGATCCAGATCCCGCCGGGAATACACAATCTGTGTCGGATCCCCTGTTGTGCCACTGGAAAGCACCATGTCCGCCACATGCACCCGGTCAACAGCGATAAATGCCTTGTTCGAACGCTCCAGGCAGCGCTTATCCGTTAATGGAACATCCTTAAGAGTATCCAGATTGATACGCTGCGCCTGTATTTTGTGTTTCTTGAAAAGTTTCTGGTAAAACGGCGATGCCTCCTGGCAATACGCCAAGTGCTGACGCAGCCCTTGCGTTTGCATCCTGCGCTGCGCGGGAACATCCAAGAAAGAACTTTTAGCGTACGCTTGAAAAGATTTCATTTCCTGGCATCCATTAATTGTGTCTCACGTTCCATCATCTCGCGGATGTGGTTCTTTAACCGAAACGGGGTAAAATCCCGGAACTCATGGTAATGCACCGTCGGCAAGCGATGCAGGAAAACATCACCCGGATTCATCCAGAAAGAGCCGCGCGGAGGCTTGTCTTCATTGCCGGTGATACACAAAGGAACAATCGGTATCTTCTTTTCCAGCGCCACACGAAACATCGACCCCCGGAACTGCCCCATGGCATTGACACCGGAACGAGTCCCTTCCGGAAAAGCAATGATCGAAACCCCTTCATCCAAAAGCTTGGCGCAGTGCTGGCTAAAATCCTCAAACGGCATCTCATTGACACTTAAATATCCGGCCAAACGCGCAAAAAAACCCAAAATGGGAATCTTAAACGGCCAGATATTTACAATCTGAACCGCCTCGAAAGAAAAACACGCCATCAGGAACGCATCGGATGCCGCGCGATGATTGCAAACGACAATGCACGGCAAGGGAACCCGGCTCTCCGTGTCTTTATCCAGATACTGAACCTTTAAAAACGGCCTGGGCAATACCCAAATGATCATCCGGCCGTACCATCTTATCGCCAGGCGAAGCTTGCGCATGGCCTCCCGATGAGAAACCATCCGCCCCGACAAAACCCATGGCAAGAAAATCAACACAAAAACAAGGGTTGCCGGAATAAAGAGCAGATAAAAAACAACATTTAAAATGAACTTCTTTACCGCCATCAGGCCCCCTTGGCGCCTTTTGCATTCCCTTCCTCACCCAGCAGGAAAATAAAGTTATACACATCCGCCAGCGTGCGGATGCTGCGCACCCGTTCATCATCACGGATCGTCACACCAAACTTCTTCTGCAAAGCCACCACCAGATCAACCGTATCCAGGCTGTCCAGCCCCAGATCATTGAACACATGCGCCTCCGGTTTCAGGCGATCAGGCGAAATCTCAAAATTATTTTCAAATACCTCATTCGTCAAACGAATAACATCTTCTTTGGTTCTCATTGATCCTCCTTGGTCCCGATCATATTCTAAACATGCGTTCTTATCACTAAAGAAGCGTTCAGGCCGCCCATGGCAAACGCGTTCTTGACAATATAATTCAACGGCCGATCCAGGGCCTCCTGCACATGCCAAATACCTTGGCAATCATCCGCCACATTCACCAGATTCCTGGTCGGATAAATCCTCCCGGAACGCATCATCAGTAACGAGGCGATCAATTCCAAGGCACCTGAAGCGCCAAGCGTATGCCCTATATAACCTTTGAGGCTCGACACCGGCACCATATCGCCAAAAATCTCCCGGATGGCTTGTGCCTCCTCCTTATCGCCCTGCAACGTCGCCGTGGCATGCGCATTAATATAATCAACATCCTTTAATTCAACCCCGGAAGAGGCCAGTGCCCCCCGCATGGAAACCACCAGTGCGTCCTTGCTCGACTGACTCACATGCAGGCCGCTAGCACACGTATGATATCCAACGATCTCGGCAAGAATCTTTGCGCCGCGCGCCCTGGCATGTTCGTATTCTTCCACCACCAGGATCCCCGCCCCCTCACCACACACCAATCCGTCGCGATCCCGGTCAAAGGGGCGCGGCGTCAATTCAGGACGATCGTTATATCGGGTGGACGTGGCAAACAAAATATCAAACGATGCCGTAACCGTCGGAAAAAGGTCTTCAGCCCCACCGCAAAGAACCACGTCCTGCGATCCTAAACGGATGAGGTCATACGCCGCCCCGACCGCCTGCAAACCGGAAGCACAGGCCGCGGATGTGGACATCACCACCCCGTTAATACCAAAATACTGCGACACATTAAGCGCCGCCGTATGTGACACACATTGGAAAAACTTCATGGATGTGATCTGCGAAATATCCTTATGGATAGCCATATCCTCATAAACATCATTAAGACTTTTGGCGCTGCCCATCGTAGAACCAATGATACAGCCCACTCGCCCCGTCTTAAGCAAACCCAAAGGTAACGCGCTATCTACCATTGCTTCCTCAGCCGCCTGTACCGAATAAATGCTCATCGGGCCCATGGAACGCCTGCTCTGGCGCGGGATGGAAACCGCCGCGTTAACCACAGCCGGTGCGGCCACCAGGCTGCGCAAACCCTTGTAGGCATCCCAGCCTTCCATAAACCGCACCCCACTGCGGGCAGCATCAAAGCCTTCCTGCATCTGGCCTACATTACTCCCCAAGGGAGAAACAGCCCCGATCCCTGTGATCACAGCCCGCTTTAATGGCATAAACGCTCACTCACAAAATCATGATAGGTTTTTTTATCTATGATGGACCGTGCCACGACAAAAGATGACAACATGGCCCCCAGAACCCCCGGCAAAACCGCACTCTGCCCCGCCGCATAAAGATTACGCAAAGGAAGCTTCCCGAAAAGATTGAACTGCCCAACTTTCTGCCTGATGCCATAAGCACTGCCATCAGGCGTGAACACGTAATCACGGAACGTGAGCATGCTGGCCGCATCATACATCCGGAAAGATTCTTTATAAGTCGGAAGAATCTGCCTGATCCTTTCACAAATATCAGAAGCATGCTGCTGCTTGTAGGCATTATATCCTGACGGGCGATGCCCGATGGTGGAATCCTTCCAGTCCGCCACATGTTTGCAAAATGACGGCTCAAAGGCATTGAGCACATGGAACGATTTATCCCTGACGCATTCCCGGCTCTGAAAAATAGCCAAAGCCTGGGGACCGTTATAATCAGGATCCAGCAACTGATTGATATCCGCATGCGGCAATACCGATAAAATGGACGGTTCAAAATCAGGACCGGGGTTTTCGCCTTCAATCGCACCAAAAACAGAAAAGAACCCGTTGGAAGACTCAAACGATTCGACCCTTTCCCAAAAAGCTTTGGAAAAATGCTGTCGCGGCAGGATCTTCAGAACCTCAGCGGGATGAATCGTAAAAATGCACTCATCCGCAACAACCTCTTGTCCGCCGGACAGGCGAAAACGCCCCACCTGGCTGTTTTGAACATCCAGGCATTCTTCCAGCGTCGTATTACAGCGCACATCGATAGGGTACTGTTTCATCACATGGCGAAAAGCCCTGATAAACGCATCACCCCCATCTTCCACCCGCGCGATCGTATCATAAAAACCGACGGAAACGCGTGCATGGTTCGCGAATGAAATCTCTTTGGGCCCCGTACCATAGCACATGCAATACACCGACAGGGCTGCCTTTAACATGCTGTTATCCGTCAGACCATCCAGAACCTGCTGAAGCGTTATATAATCCTCGTCAAGCGGTTCTGGCGATATGGAAATCTTGCGCAAATCAAAAGAAGGCGTGGCCCTGATGACACGGTCAATCATTTCAAAATAACGTTTCACCGCCACACGCTCTGATGGAAAGTAACGTTCAAAACTGGCACAGCACTGCGCCAGTCCGGCGGGGATTGAAATACAAACGCCCTCTTTTTCAAAAAGGAATTGATTGGATTTCTCCCGGTCCAGAAAAACAGGCTGAATGCTCTCACGGATGCCAAGCACCGTCAACATATCATGCATGGTCGTATTATTGACAAACCCGCCCGTGAAATGAAAACCGGTATCAAAAGGGACGCCATCCCTGCGAAAACGGCACAGGCCACCGCCAATAACGGGGGCCTTCTCCAGGAGCAGAACTTTTCTCCCGTTAGCCGCCAGCAAAATGGCCAGCGTCAGACCGCTGACACCGCCGCCTACAATAATGGAATGATAACGTTGCATGTGATGAAATTTCTCGTTAGATGGCCAAACCGCCGTTAACACCAATGACCTGACCGTGGATATACATGTGCTCCTCGGCACACAGAAAAGCCACCACCGACGCCACCTCATCCGCCGTACCGTAACGCTGCATGGGGATAATCGGCAGGATCTTGTCCTTGGGAAGGTCCTTGGTCATTTCCGTATCAATGATGCCGGGTGCTACCACATTGACCCATATGTTCTTGCGCGCCACTTCACGCGCCAAAGCCTTGGCCGCACCGATTAACCCTGCCTTGGAAGCGGAATAGTTCACCTGCCCCGCCTGACCAATCTGACCCGATGTCGACGAAATAATGACCACCCGCCCACGCTTCTCCCGCAGCATCGGGAATATCACCGTATGCATCACATGATAAAAGCCATCAAGATTGGTATGCAGCACCGAATCCCACTCTTCCTTGGTCATGAATGCAAACAAATTATCTTTTGCAATCCCGGCATTATAAACAACAACATCCGGAGCCCTGGCATCCACTTCCTTTTCCAGCGCCGCTTTTACCGCCGCATGATCAGCAATATCAAAAACAAAAACCCGGCACGCCCGGCCCATGGCCTCAACCTCTTGCCTAACCGCATGAGCCGCGTCCTGGTTCGCACGGCATGTTAACCAGATGTCAAATCCCTCGCGTGCCAGGCGTAAAACAACCGCCTTCCCGATCCCGCGGCTGCCCCCGATCACCAAAGCCAACTTATCCTTTATCTTTGCCATATCCACCTCAATAACGCCATGAAAACCCCGCCGAAATAAATCCCTGATTCATCCCGTCATTGGGTAAATGTGTATTAGCATTGGAGAAATGCCGGTAACGGTATTCAATATTCAATGCCTTGTTTTTCTCAAAAAAGTAACTGAATCCAACCCCCATCTGCGGCGTAAAGTTAAACTGCGTGGCCTCTTCACGCAAATGCTGGGAATTAAACATCACCCCTCCGCCATTCCAGACATAAGGATGAAATCTTTCCGTCAAAGGCCATTCATACTTAAACGCCAGGATAAGACCAGCCTCCATGTTCCGATCGGGATTAGGCACATACCCCAAAAAAGGTTCCACAAAGAACTGCGTGATCCCCGCCGGACGGAAATCCTGATGAAAGAAATCCCTGGCGCCTCTTTCAACCCAATCAGAAAAACCAAGCCCGAATTTATCGCAGTCAAACCCCACACGAACATACACCGGAATGGTCACATAATCTTTCTTATCCGTAATCTTGGTTGAACCATACCCCATCAGGAAGCCAAACTCATTCAAGGTGGCATGCTGCTGGGCACCCTGCGCTTTTGAAATGGGCGGTATATCGGCCAAAACAGGGCAAGCCCAGCCAGCAAAAATCAGGCAACAGGCCAAAAATATCCTTCTCATCCCGACTCCTTTTCCCATAAAAACCATTCTCCCCACATCCATGTCAAAATACGGATAAAAATCTTCGTGCCTAATATATACCTTCAGATACGTTTCGACAATAATTATAGCTATTGTCTTTTCCGAAAGAATAACCTTATTCTCTCCGGATTACTCTGGAACTTTATCGTCCTCATAAACACAAAAACCGGCCACACGGTTGCGCCCGAGCTTCTTGGCGCGGTACAGCGCCCAATCCGCCTTATCCAGCAGTTCATCCATTTTCAGCGCATCTTCAGAAAACGTGGAAACCCCCACACTGATGCTTGTCTGTAAAGACGCATCATACGCCTTAATCTTCTGCAGATGAACCGCCACACGGATACGTTCGGCCACCACCAGCGCACCCGGCTTGTCAGTTTCAGGGAGAATAACACAAAATTCTTCACCTCCATAGCGACCCGCGATATCAATCTCACGGATCTGAAGGCTGATGATGCGCGCAATCTCGCGCAGCACCATATCACCCGTCAAATGCCCGTACTGGTCATTGACCTTCTTGAAATAATCCACATCGATCATCAAGATCGACAGGCACAGTTTGCGCAATTTGGCACGCTCATACTCCTCTTCAAAACGCTCGTTCAAATACCGCCGGGTATGCATGCGCGTCAAACCATCCGTAATGGCCAGATTCTCAACTTCTTTATACAGCTGTATCCGGCGCAGCGCCAAAGCCAGCTGATGCCCAAGGATCGTAAACATCTCCTCATCCTCGGGAGCAAGCCCCTTGTACGCCACCTCCCCCAGAATCATCCTCTTGGTGCGCAACGGAAAGATTTTATACCCATTAAACGCTGCCAGATCATCCATGCTCTGGGGCGTATTCTTAATAAGCTGGCAATCCTCCAGGATCATCCGACGGTTCAAATGATCCTTGAACACACGAAATGCTTCATCCTCATCAAAAGTGGCCGTCACCTCACGGGTCAATTCATACATCTCGAAAATACGATCCGCTTCATCCTGAAGTTTCACTTTCTCTTCCAGCAGACGATCCTTGCTTTCAATAATAAGCAAATAAGTGCTTTTAACCCGCATGACATCATTATCCGCACGCTGTTCAAATTCAAGCACGGCCGCCTTGGCAAAATACGATACAGCCAGAACAAACAATACAACCAAAATGAGCATGAAATACAGATGCATGTTGTCTTCTCTTTACGTGCTGCAAATCCGGTTGCGCCCCATGCGCTTGGCCTCATACAACAACTGATCCGCCCGCTGGATCAGCTCTTCCTTGGTCCTGGCCTCATCAGGAAAAACAACCACCCCCCCTGAAATCGTGACCGGGGTTTTCTCCCGGCGAAGGACAACCACTTCACTTTCTACCAGCTTCACAAACCCCCGTGCCTGGGCCAAGGCTTTTTCCTTGGTGCATTCCGAAAGCACCACACAAAATTCTTCCCCGCCGTAACGGCATAATAAGTTGCCCGGACTATGAAAATGCTCCTTCATCAGCATCGCCACATGTTTAAGCACGAGATCTCCCGCCGTATGTCCAAAGGTATCATTGTATTTCTTGAAATGATCCAGATCAAACATGATAAACGCCATGGTTTTATCGCGGCGCAAATGGCGTGTGATCTCTTCCTG
This sequence comes from Candidatus Omnitrophota bacterium, assembly GCA_043798045.1. GTDB lineage: Bacteria > Omnitrophota > Gorgyraeia > Zapsychrales > Fredricksoniimonadaceae > Fredricksoniimonas. The sequence continues at coordinate 20,276 of JAZDPD010000062.1, forward strand.
CAGGCGGTCAATCAGATAACGGCGCAAATAAAGGGCTGTCAAACTATCGCGTATCGCCATATCTTCAACCCTGTCATAGAGCAGCGCATTCTCAAGGGCCACCGCCGCCACACCGGCCACTGTGCTCAGGAACCGCAAATCATCCTTATGGAACTTTAACGGCACCGGACTGTCCATCCGCAAAATACCAATGAGCTTGTGATGGATCACCATCGGCGCAATCAAAACAGAACGCACCGGACGCTCGGCCTCTTTTTCCAGCTTTTCAATATCAAAACGGAAATCATTGCGCGTGTCTTCCAAATGGATCGGCTGAAGACTCTTCATCACCCAATGGTCAATGACATCGCCCCGTTTGGTCTTGATATTGACACTGTGCAGGCCGCGCTCGGCCACCACAATGCCCAGTTCGCCGCTGGAGGCGTCAACCTGGTACAGGATAACCGTCACATCCCCGTATTCAAAGATCTTTCCTATTTCACGGCACAGGGTTTGAGCAGAATCTTCCAGCGACAGGCACATGCTCAGTTTCTCAACGAGCCACTTGAGCTGCGAATACGCCACGATTTTCTGGCGGAAAGCATTGATCGCGTTCTCCTCTTTCTGAAGATCTTCTTTGAGCACATTGGCTTTCTCAAAAAAGTCTTCGCGCTGGATCTTCAATTCAGATTTTTTTTGTTTAAGCCGGCGGTAGAATAAAGACAACAAAATAATATTGATGATTAAGGCCAGGGCCAGGAAAGAAAAGAAACTGGTTTGGTACCGGGTGGCATAAATAAAAAAGCCGGCAAGCGGCAAAAGCAGACTGGCGACAAGAAAAGCGTAATACTTAAATGATCGTTGTTTCAGTTTCTGGATCAAAGAAAAGCCCCTTGCGCATGTCAAAAACAACTTCCAGATCACGATGAACATCAGGGTGATTGTGCGCCGCAACGCGCGCAATGAAGTTGTTTTTTCCGGAATGAAGGTATAAATAAACATCCGAACCCAGCGATTCCACAACCTCGCACGTCACACGGACCGTATTATCAACGGATGCTTCCGAAACAAGCAATTTGTCATAAATATCTTCGCTGCGAATGCCGAAAACAACTTCTTTCCCGACATAAGGCGCCATTTTCTCGCTCATCTCATCAATCAGTTTAACGCGGAACTTCCCCTCGTCAAAATAGAATTTCTTGTCTTTTCTTAAAATCGACCCGTGCATCAGGTTAATCGGGGGCATCCCGATGAACCCGGCCACAAACTTATTGGCCGGCTTGTTATAAATCTCCATCGGTTTGGCACATTGCTGGATCATACCGCTTTTCATGACAACAATCCGGTCACCCATGGTCATGGCTTCCGTCTGGTCATGCGTCACATAAATGAAAGTCGTCTGCAGGCGTGTGCGCAATTTATGAATCTCGGTGCGCATGGTTACACGCATCTTGGCATCCAGGTTAGAGAGCGGTTCATCGAAGAGGAAAACCTTGGGCTTGCGCACAATCGCACGGCCAAGGGCCACACGCTGATGCTCGCCACCTGAAAGCTGTGACGGGCGGCGATTCAAATGCTCGCGAATATTCAGGATCTCGGCAGCCTCATGAACACGCCTGACAATCTCTGCTTTAGGATAACGGCGTAATTTAAGGCCAAAGGCCATGTTTTCAAACACGCTCATGTGCGGATAAAGCGCGTAATTCTGAAATACCATCGCGATATCGCGATCCTTGGGCGGAATATCATTAACTAGCCTGTCTGCGATCCAGACATTCCCTTCCGAAGCCTCCTCCAGGCCCGCAATCATCCGCAGGGTGGTGGATTTGCCGCACCCCGAAGGCCCAACCAGAACAAGAAATTCCTTGTCCTGAATCTCAAGGTTGATGCCCGCCACAGCTTTGGCGGCGGCACCTTTATATGTCTTGCTCAGGTTTTCAAGTCTGATGCTTGCCATGCATTCCTCAACACAAACAGATCATACACCCAAAAGGGCCCTTAAGGTCGTCCTGGCGGTATCCATGATGCCGTTCGATTTGGTGAAAAGCTTGTCATATTTATTACTAAATACCGTGTATTGCTCTTCAAATTCTTTATCGCTGACACGATCCTTCTTTTTCGGCTCCTTGATCTCGCGCCACAACAAGGAAAGCATCCGGTCAATTCTTTCTATCTGATCAACGCTCCCCCTGTAACTGCGGAAAGATTTGTTATCCGACAAGGTCCCCAAACGGGATACAGATATATTATATTTCCATTTGATTTCATCATAATTCCAGCTTTTGATCAGAAAATTCAACGTCTGTTCATAAGCAAAATTCCGGTTGTGGATAATAAGCTCGCGTAAAACAGATGTCTTGATGTTCAGAAACTCAGACCTGGGCCGGTTCAGCGGTAACGACCTGATGCTGCGTGAAATCTCCGGAAACCAATTGGCCAAAAGCGAATATGTACCATACGTATCCACCAGGCTCTTGGCGCTGTACTGATCGCCCGTCCTGAAGTCCCCGATGGCAATGTCCGAATGTGTTGTTTCAATAAAAGCACTGAGATTGTCGTAAAATTCAACATCCTCCAGAACGAAATCGATATCCCCCGGTATCTGGACAACCCTTTCAACTTCCGGGTAGTTATCCAGCACATGCCCCCAGCCGGCAAGCCATGTCTGGCATGAATCAACCGACCAGGTTTGAACCACTTCAAGCGTTTTATAACGTTCATCATTGATAAAAGATGCTGCATCCCCCCTGATGATTGTGTCCCTGGGGATAACCACAATCGGCTTGGAGTCGATTTTCTTAAACCTGTCAAAGGTCCACCAGAAATACCATTCACACTTTTTATTATTCTCATATCCCATATAGGGAAAAATAATAATCGGCTTTGAATTAATACCTGAATTGTGCTGTCTTGCCATATTCTATTCTCAAACACTGCCTTTATTAAGCTTTTCCGCGTTTGGCTTCAAGTTGCTTGCGGATTTCATACGCCTTGTCTTCGGAAACTTCAAACGTCGCAATGATGTAAATGGCGACCAATGTGGTCACGATCGGAATACCGATATCAAAAATCCGCATGTACAACAAGGCATGCGCTGTTTGACTAACGCCCAGGGCAATATCAAAACCAGTCCAGTTCAGAAGGTATCCACCCACAACAGCCGCACCAGCCATCCCCAGCTTCTGGATCCACCAGTAAATGCCGCTGAACATGCCTTCACGGCGGGTTCCACACTGCAATTCATCATAATCACATACATCCGCGACCATGGATGGCACAATGGTAAAAAGCGACCCCAAATGGAATGCCAGAAAAGGCGCCGATATCAAAAGCAAATACGGATGCGCCGGATTATACCCAATCCATTTGAGCGCATAACCAAAGACCGCCAAAGACATGGTGAGCAAAAACGCCTTTCTCTTGCCGATCTTGGAAGAAATCCAGGCTGTCAGGGAAATGGCGCCAAAAGCACACACTGAACTGAAAGTCCCGAATAAACCTATAAGTGTACCGCCATTATGCCACATAACATCCATGGCCGACGTGGCGCCATCTGGCTGCGAAGCGCCAAAAACATAAAAACAAATGACATAAAAAGTAAAAGATGATGCCAGCATAAATCCGTTGAAAATCAAAAATGTGACCGCGCACAACTTGACAAACGGCACACATTGAAACGAAGTGGCACAATTATTCCATAAATCCTTAATGACATTCCCGTAACCCCTTTTCTTTTCGGGTTTCGGGAGATTGGCATAAATCTCTTTACTGAAAATCGCCGGCAAAATACCGCCGATCAGAATAAGGGCACCCACCGCAATGGCCAGAGCACGGGCACCCGCCACAATATCCGGAAAATAAGACTTGTTGCTCATAATCGAGAAAAACCACGGTGCGATCATCCAAACAGGTTGAGCAAAAAAGCTTGCAAAAGCCTGCAGGCGCGTGCGTTCATGGTAATCGGGTGTCATTTCATACCCCAGCGCGATCCAGGGAATTGAATAACAGGCAAAAGCGATGACAAAAAGAACCTGAATAATCAGAACATAACCAAAATAAAAAAACTCGCTGTGTCCTTTATAAAGCTGAAACATCAATGATAATAAAATCCCCGAAGCAATGGCTCCAAAGAAAATCCATGGACGACGACGACCATACTTGGTCCTGGTATTATCTGAAGTATAACCAATTAAAGGATCAGAAAAAGCATCAATAAAACGGGGAACAGCACCGATCCAGCCGACCAACGCAGGATTCACACCCAGCCCGACATTTAAAACAGTGATCAATTGGCCAATGGCCGCCGCTTGAAACTGATTCACGAATGAACCAATGCCATACACAGCCTTTTGATAAAAAGGAATACGATCGGCCGCGGCTGTCTCGTGGTGGTGATCCATTACTTGTTCCTCCATTTGATTGTTCATTGATGAAATACTTCCCGATCAAATACGCATTCCTTGAAAATCATGCGCGTGATTTGCGAACACACCCCGCCCCTGCCTTGGCATAATCCAGAATCCTGGCAAGGGTCAGTTTCATGTCCCTGCGTGAAACGATCATATCCAGAAGGCCATGGGTCATCATGAATTCTGATGTCTGAAACCCTTTAGGAAGCTTTTGACGTACGGTTTGCTCGACCACACGCGGACCGGCAAATCCCAAAAGTGCCTTTGGCTCGGCTATGATAATATCCCCAATGCCGGCAAAAGAAGCCATGATGCCACCCATGGTCGGATTAGTCAAAACTGAAATATAGGCCAGACCCGCTTTGCCATGACGCGAAATCGCCGCACAGGTTTTAGCCATCTGCATCAGGGAAATACGACCTTCATACATGCGCGCACCACCACCCGACCCGGAAACAATGATCATCGGCAATTTATGCTCTGTGGCATATTCCACGGCGCGCGTCACCTTCTCGCCCACCAC
>JAZDPD010000088.1:0-7230 GCA_043798045.1 Candidatus Omnitrophota bacterium
CGTCATCAGAGGCTCCGCTGTTTCGCCAACAGATTGCGCCCGACTCATCACATCAGCCGGGTCAAGGCAGCCAAATTGCCTGCACTGCCCGACAGTCTCTTCAATCTCCTTGGCCTTCTCGTCGTTATATCCTATCCATGATTTGATATCGATAAATGTCGCGGGAACACTCCCGCTGGTCAAACCATATGCTGCCGACATCTTCTGATAAATCTCTTTATTCCCTACATCGTGCCAGACTTCGTAATCCTTAACGACAAGACCCGGATATTTTGTCTTCAAGCTCTCCAGAAACGGCTTTTCGTGCTCACAATGAGGACAGCCTTGCCCCCAGAAAAAATAGACAACTACTGTCCGGCCTGTCTCACCAGCCTGTAATGATCCACCGGCCCATAACAACACCAACGAAACAAAGAGAATTGAAATGACTTTCTTAATCACTTAAACCTCGATGGAATCACCTTCGCGTAAGCGCGAATAATTCTGAACATAAAAACGCTTGAACCCCTTCACAGCCCGCATTGTTCAACTTCAAGCGCTCTTCGTATTCAATACTTCCACAATCTTTTTACCAAAAGCGATCGAAGACTCAACAGAATTGCCCGTTATAAAAGGCCAATCGAATTCGACCCTCGGATTGTCACGTGATGCCTGAGGATCCCCTATGCAACGACCTCCCTGCCCAACCGCATCCCTAGCAATATCCTCTAACGGATACAGAAAACCCGCATACACCGCATCTGTTCCTTTATTATCTTCTGTAGCACCCCACAGCTCTAATGTAACATTATCCTCAAAGTCCCACGCCCTGGGATGACAAACAACTCTTTTCCCTTTGATAATACTATGAAATGCGTCTTTGGGATCCCTTACCCAAATAAGAGCCGCTGTCGCATAGCAAAGTGTCGCAATCAGTTTATTGGAATAGTAAGCTTCGTAAATAAGGCCCCGAAAATACTTGTTTGGCGCCAAATCCATCATCGCGCCTAACCCACCCGTACCAACAATAGCGTCATAATCCGACATTTTTGCATCCGCAAGCTTAATGGGATGCGACCATTCATTCCCTTCTACCAGCGCTTTTGTCCTGTCACAAACAAATTTTGGATTAACTTTCGGGTTTAATCCCGGCAATTTTTTAAGCATAGGATCAACAAAATCCGGATCAACACTTATTTTTAACGGTAACGGCTTTTTCCCCTGAGGAGTTGCTAACGTAACGTCAAAACCTGCTTTTTTCAATTCATCCCAAGGTCCTTGCAGCTCTTCTGCCCATACCCCAAAATTTGTTGCACATACTAAAACCTTCTTGGCCATAAACCCTCCGTTTTGTTTACCCTATTAATGATCCTTTAAACCTCGATCGAATCACCTTCACGCAAACGCGAATAATTCTGAACATAGAAACGCTTGAACTCCTTCACAGCCACAGAACCCGTACAATGAAGTGGTGCCACATGAGAAACCCCAAACTTCAACAACCCCTCAACCACTTCTTTAATCCGATCAGGCTCCATATCCTTAAGATGAAACCCCCCAATGAGGATATCGATGCCTTGATGAAAATAATCTTTGGTCGCCCGCAAAATATCCGGAAGTTTTGGATGGGCACAGCCTGTCACAACTCCCAATCGCTTCCCTTGTTTGATCATGAGCGCCTGTTCATATAAAACACCCCGACCGGAAACACCCGACAACTCCCCTGTGGTATAAACACCATCCCGGATCATCATGGGCTCAGACACTTCAACCAGCGTCACGCCCAAGGAACGAATTCTGTCTTTCAATCCTGCCTTAAAACGAGGAACCACATAAACCTTAAGATCCTTATACTTTTCAAGAAGAACCCACAGCCCTGCAATATGATCCCAATCATCGTGAGAAATCACCACATGCCGCACCTTCGACAGATCGATCTTGTATTTCTTAACATTATGCAGAAAGACCCTGGCATCTCCGAACGTATCAAAAAGGACATCGTCGCCGATCAGAAAAGAAATCCCCCAGCGTTTGATCATGCGCTGCCATTTTGTCGAACCGTCTGCGATCAATCGGATCTTCATAACCCACCCTCTCAAATTTTCTTCAAAACAATGTTTCCCAATTGAGCTTTGGCATGACGCGCAATGACAGGACATTTGACTTTAAACATAAAAAAGATCTTCCTCGAGGCTTCAGTCAAGGCCTCATAATTCCCCTGCCCCTTGCTGATCACCATGTCCACTTCCTTAAAGATCTTCAGAAACTCTTCCGAACAATACTCGAGGACTGTGCCCGGCGAATCAACCCCGCTGGAAATAACCCGGGAGATATTGTCCAGACCGCAAAAGACAGCGTCCTCCATTATTGCATCATTCAGAATTGGCTTATCCCGGACGGCAATGATTACTTCCCGGCCCACGATAATTTCCTCAATCAGAACACGGTCAAAAACGATCTCCCCGGCGTTGTCTGCCAAATAAAGGATTGTCTTTGCCTCAGCCAGTTCTTTCCTGAAAAGATCATACTCAAACACACTCTTTTGCTCAGCTGTAAAACTCCCAGCCAGAATGGTCTGGATCTCATGTTCAATATTGAGATTATTCTTCGCCGCATAATCAATAACATTCCCTGCAATAGCAAGCTCAACCGCTGTCAGCAGCCTATCCTCGGAACGAGCTACCTTCTCCTTAAGCATCGGGTAAAGTTCCATAGCCCGATGGTTGCTTTGATCCTTAACCTTCTTATAAGGATCACCATCGGGAAACCTTCGCTTTATAACCTCTTGCATCTCTTTCACCATCCGAGGAGGCGTCAAGCCAAGAGAAAAGCCAGGAACCAGTTTCACGGCTTCATTCATCAATTCCCGATGAACAATCTCATCTCCGGTCAACAACCGCCCCTGTTCAAGTGTCAGTCTCAAGAAGCACGGGATACAATCCAAATATGTTCTCATTTACAAAGATCCTCAATCTTCTGCACGATCTTTCCAAATGCCAAAACAGCCTCAGACTCTTTCTTCAACGACATAAACGGCTTACCGCTATCACCTAAAGAAACCAATTCAGGGTCAAGCGGGATGCTCCCCAGAAACGGCACATCAAAATCATTTGCCGCTTTTTCACCGCCGCCCTGTTTAAAAAGATAGATCTTGGTGCGGCAGTGCGGACATATCAGCCCGCTCATATTTTCAATAACCCCAAGGACCGGAATATTCAATTCGCGAGCAAACATAATGCTTTTACGCGCATCAAGAACCGCCACATCCTGTGGTGTCGTCACAATGACAGCCTTGCTAATCTTCGGCAAAAGCTGACAAACGCTCAACGGCTCATCACCAGTTCCCGGCGGAGAATCAATAACAAGATAATCCAACACACCCCAATCCACATCCCCTAAGAACTGCCGGATCACCGCAGCTTTCATCGGGCCGCGCCAAATAAACGGCGTATCAGTCGCCTTACCCAAAAGGGCCAGACTCACTACTTTTAAATCAGAAGCCGCCATAACCGGAATCATATCTGTTCCAAACTGCTCCATGGTCTGATCTTCAATGCCAAGCATCTTGGCCACATTGGGGCCGTGAATATCTGTATCAAGAAGCCCCACGCTCTTGCCGGAAGTAGCCAAGGCATATGCTAAATTAACCGCGACGGATGTTTTCCCAACGCCACCCTTGCCGCTCATCACAACGATCACCTGCTTGACCGATGCCATTCTCTCTTGAACTTTTCTTTCCTGCTCATCAACCTGATTTTCGCTCTGACACCCCATAATGATCCTTTCTTGAAGATTCAGATTTCAATTGCCTGTAAGCCCAGCAAAAAGGACACGCCTTTTCCAATTTGCTCATCATCAAACTAAAACGAGACTTGGGATAACGCCTTGCAACAATACAAAAAGGACATATCTGACAAACAAAAGCGACCACCCGTAAAAATATCTTCATGACATTGATCCTTTCAAACTTTCCCAAATTTTCAAAATTTCACTCTTAAGACCTAAGCTGTTCCCCTCCATGATCGTCTTGCCTGCCACAACAGCATCAACAACCGCACGATCAAAAGGAACCCTCCCAGTGACAACTACACCATTACCCAGACAATATTTCTCAATCTGCTCAGTCACTGCCGGATTGACATCCCATTTATTCACAACAAGCAAAACAGGGATCTTGAAGTGTTTCCCCAGATCGATCACTCGCCCCGCATCGTGCAAACCTGAACAAGTCGGCTCAGTTACCAACAACACAGCATTAACACCCGACAATGAGGCCATAACCGGGCAACCAATTCCCGGCGGGCCGTCAATGATCACCCAATCCCGATCTGCTTCTTGGGCGATCTCCTTGGCCTTCTGCCGGATCTGCGCCACAAGTTTCCCGGAGTTTTCTTCGCCGACACCAAGCCTTGCGTGAACCATGGTTCCAAAGCGCGTTTGCGAAACAAACCACTCACCGCACAAATTATTTTCCATCGTAATAGCATGAGAAGGACAAATCCGAGCGCAAAGGCCGCACCCCTCACACGACCCCGCATCAATCAATAAATTCTTTGTTACAGCCCCAAAACGGCAAACCTCAAGACACCGTCCACAGCGCACACACGCACGCTGATCTATGTGCGCCTTCTGTCCGCTTTTGAACTCATGCCGTTCCATGATCCTTGGCGTTAAAAGAAGATGCAGATCCGCCGCATCGACATCACAGTCAACCATGACCTTGTTGTCAACAAGCGCCGCCAGAGCTCCGGTCATCACTGTCTTGCCGGTGCCGCCTTTTCCACTAAGAACAACGATCTGCTTCATTCTTCACCTGACAAATATTTTTATACAACCCGTTAAAAACGTCCATCATACCCGGAACTTTATCAATAAGCGTTTCGCCTTCGGAATAACGCACCGCGATCTCGCGGTCAAAAGGTATCTTCGCCAAAACCGCAATTTTCTCTTTACGGCAATAATCCTCGGCAGCATCGTTCCCAAGCCCAGCCCGATTGATCACAACCCCAAAAGGGATCTTAAGCTGACGAACAACGCCAACAGCCAATGTTAAATCATGCAATCCAAACGGAGTCGGCTCGGTCACAAGGACACAAAAATCCACACCTTTAATGGCCGCCACCACCGGACATGATGTCCCGGGAGGCGCATCGATAATCGTTAGCGCAGCAGGATCGATCATTCCCTTCACACGACGAATAATAAGAGGCGAGAGCACCTCGCCTACATTCATTTTTCCCTGGATAAATCGGATATCACCGCGAAAGCCTTTCTCAATAATCCCGATGTTTCTCTGATCTTCACGGATCGCGCCAACCGGACAAAGCAAACTGCATGCCCCGCACGCATGACACAAATGCGGGAAAATCAACGGTTGAGGATTCTTACCTGGGCTCGGAATAACAGCAATGGCATGATACGCACACACCTGGGCACATTTGCCGCACCCTGTGCATTTTGGCTTGTCAAACTCAGGAACAGGAACTGTCACGGGTATTTCTGCCTGAATACACGGCTTTAGAAACAAATGGGCATTGGGTTCCTCTACATCACAATCCAAAAAATCGACAGCACCTAACGCCAGCGCCAGATTGACCGCAACCGTGGTCTTTCCCGTGCCACCTTTACCGCTTGCAACCGCAATGATCATTGCCCCATCCCCGACTTCGAGGCACTATCCGGCGCAACAGCCCGGGCAAGTTTCCCTGCCTCATAAGCATCCACCGCATCCTTCACGGTTCCAACTGCCCCTGTAAAAATCGTCACTCCTGCCGCACTCAATGTCTTAAAGGCATTGGGCCCAACATGACCAGTAAGAACAACAGCCGCGCCCTTTGACGCAACCATCTGCGCTGACTGAATCCCCGCCCCACCCGATGATTCAATATTCGGATTAGCAACGCCTTCAACCTCTCTGGTATGAAGATTGAAGAATACAAAAAACTGACACCTTCCGAACCGGGGATCAACTTCTGAATCCTCTCTCGGCCCTAACGCTGTAACGCATACTTTCATTCCACCCTCTTTTCTAAATTATCCGTGCTGACAAGAATGCCCCTCATCACCGTGCCCTTTGCAAGGCTCGATCCCGCCTAAAGAATTCTTAAGGAGCGCGTTAATCCCATCCTTGACCTTCCCCTCGAACCCGAAAATTTTAACCCCTTTCATGGCAAACTTCTGCTGAGCACCCATCCCCATGCCGCCCGCGATAACATGCGTAATATCATGCGTAACAATGGCATCAACAGCCTTGCACCCGCCACCGCCATGCTGCTCAGGGTTCGGTACAATCTTTGAGGCAACGATACTCTTCCCATCTGCACCGATATCAACGATCAAGAAATTCGGACAATGCCCGAAATGCGCTGAAACCAATCCATCCAACCCTCTTTCATCTTATAAAACGACTCCGATTTTCATATTTCCTGCTTTCTCTTGTATGTTTTCATTATGCTTACTGGCTTTTGGCCTTAATCGCTTCAAAATCAGCCTGAAGCTGATTAAACCTCTGTTGCAACTCACTTAAAGTTGAAACTTTACCCTGCCCCGATACTCCTACAGCTCTAAAACAATTCCCTCGTCCACGACCCATCCTGCGACGCAATCCAAGCCCGTCTGTTTGACCTAAAGACTCAGATCCAATATCAACTACACAATGCCCACGACCGCCTCCAGTCATTTCACCCTGCCCTCTTGGGCCTTTTCTGTCAAATCCTGGCATAACAACCTCCTTATTTCTGGAAATGATTTCCATTAAAATATTAAAAAAATATAGCCTTATTTGGCCAGACAATCAGTACACGTTCCATAAAACTGAATCAAATGATTATCTATCCTGAAATTATATTTTTTTGATAAACCTTTCTCCGTGCGATGCAAAAGTTCAACTTCATCATCAATAAAGTCCGTATAATCAATCACACGCTTACATCCGGTACAAACCAGATGATGGTGATGATGGGCACCCTTGGGGCCTTCGGTAAGTTCATACCTTGATTTACCGTCGCCAAAGTCAAACTTAAATACCAGTCCTAAATTGACCAGCATATCCAGTGTTCGATAGATCGTCGTCAATCCGACATTGGGATACTTATCATGAATACGCGCGTAAACATCTTCGGCGCTCAAATGATCGTGCGTTGCGGACAAGGCTTCAATAATAACTTCGCGGCCAGCGGTAATCCTATACCCGCAGTCCTTAACCTTTCCATGCCACCATTGTGGTCCATTCCCTTTTCGACAAGGCATACA
>JAZDPD010000118.1:0-4641 GCA_043798045.1 Candidatus Omnitrophota bacterium
GCATTACGGGCTGTTTTTCGACACAAGCGCTTGCACAAAAAAGTGCATTCGCCTTCGAATTGGCCTTCTACAATTTCTTATCCGGAAAAGGCCCGGGTTCAACCCGCATTACCACTTTCTATTGAAAAATGCGGGTTAAATGAGGATTACCGCATCTTCTAAAGTTTATACAAATAGACAGCCGCATTGGGACGCTCATAACTATCCAGCTTAACCCCCGCACGTGAAAATGTTTTGTCAATGAAATCAGGAAAATCAGGAGAATTATGATGGGAAAGAAAAACCCAAACACGTCCCCGACCTTTTAAAACCACAGGATTAAGAACAGGAACAAGAACAGGCTCACTGCCTCCTTTAACAAAGATCAATTTACGAAAATACCCTTCCATATCGTAAACAGACAAACTCCGGCGAATGGCCATGAACTCATAACCATGCTCTCGAATAGGATCCGGGAATATTTGTGTTGTCCACGAAGCAACACCGCCACCTGGAACCGGCTGCAATTGAAGCTTTTTAATAAGACCATATTTCTGTCCATAATACCAGAAAGGATACTGCGCCTGATTACTGATAATGATCTCATCACCCAAAAGATAGTGCGCCGCGATATACTGCATGACCTCACGATTCTGTTCCTGGCCTCTTGGGGTATAACTCATCCGAAGCGCAACCTGCGCAGGCGATACAAACACGATGACAAGGATTGCAACAACTGCCCATGCCCCGTACACCCTCACTTTTGATATGGCTGCCCCAACCCCTATGGCAAAAACCGCCAGCAAACCCGGGACCAGAAATAGCAGAAGCCTTTCAAAAAAAGGATACTTTTCAAAAGCGGCCGCCCCCATGACCAGCCATAAAGGCATCAGCAGGAATCCAGCCATCAACTTATCCCGCCGATAAAGGGACGCCGTTCCCCAGCCCAGAAAAACAAGCATAACACCCGGCCAATCCATCCCCAACGGCGAACGAAACATGTTCAAGAACGCCTGCCCCATCCAGGCAAGGCCCTCACCTGAAAAGAATGAATGAGGCGCAAAACCACCTGCCAAATGCCAATTCTTCACAAGACCGGAATTAAGCATTGTGGAAAAAGACACTTTATATAATAAAACAAAACTCAACAGCCACGCAAAATAGCACCCAAGTAACGCCGTAATCCGGCGGGCATCCCGGCGATAAACCTGTTCGATAAAAAGAACAGCGCCACAACCGGCCATGATAAAAATCATGGCATAGGAAAACCAGATCATGACGGCACCAACCACAGCCAGCACCACAAGCCTTTTGGATGTCCAGCCACGGTACACATTAATAAATACTTCATAAATGATCAATGCCGACAGAACGTCTATACCGTAGGGCTTAAGTTCTGCCGCGAAGTACACCAGGGGTTCAATCAAGGCAAATAACCCCAGCGCAATGGTGGCTGCTGCAGGGTCTAAAAGACGCCGAAAGAACCGGAAAGCCATCAACAATGAAATAATGCTGACCAGGAAAGGAAAGAGCCTGAGGGATAATTCAGTATTGCCAAAAACATTAACGAAACTCTTCTCAATCAACTGAAAAATCAAGGGCGCCTGGGCAAAATCAGGAAACAACAGGATGTGCTGCCATATCTCCTGGAACGAACGGTTGACAATACTCAGCGCCAGGCATATTTCATCCTGCCAAAAAGACCTGTTCTCAAGGAAATGCCGTGCCCGTAATATAATACCAAGCCCGATCAATCCTATTTGAAACGCGCGGTTTGTGAGAAAAGCCCAAGACATCACACATTACCCCATCGATATTCCAGGAAACGCGCCAAACTGCTCACATAAGTTTTACCCATTTTAACAAAACGGAATTTTGAAGTTCCAAACTGACGATTCTTTAATACAAGAGGAATTTCCCGGTGTTTAAGATTGTGTTTGATAAAATAAAGCATGATCTCCATCTGACACTCAAAGCCGCTGGCCAAAATCTGTACTTTCTTGATATGGTATGCACGATAAGCCTTGAAACCGGCAGAAAGATCCTGGATATTGGTCCACAAAATCAAATCAAAGAAAAGATTCGCCGCGCGGCTGATAAAGACACGCCATGCCGGCACATTTTCCATGCCGCCCCCTTTAACATAACGCGATGCAATGCACAGATCAACCCCGTCCATGCCTTTCACAAGGTCCCTGATCATGGCCGGCGGATGGGTCAAGTCAGAATCCATGGTAATCACGACATCTCCCGCCGCCGCCATAAAACCAGTTTCAAGGGCTTTACCTAACCCGCGGTTTTGCTCATGGTCAACCAGCCGGATGAATGGGTGTTTTTCAGCGTATCCGCGAACAATTTCCTGTGTCTTATCGCAACTTCCGTCATTAACAATAATGATCTCAAACGGCTGATCCAGCCTGACATCCCGGATACAAGCATCAAGAAAACGAGCAATAACTTCTTCCTCATTATATGCAGGAACAACAATGGAAACCATACTAAACCTTCCTCCTATTCTGCCGAAGATATGCCACACAAGCCAACGCAATGCGCCCTGCCGCCTTGCCGTCACCATAAGGATTCTTGTTATTACAACGACGCGCATAATACGCCTGATCTTCCAGAAGTTTCTTTGCCGAAGCCACAATCTTATGACGATCAAACCCCAACAACTGTGCAAAGCCCGCCTTAACCGCCTCCGGGCGTTCGGTCTTTTCCCTGGCAATGATCACTGGTTTCTTTAACGCACAGGATTCTTCCTGAATACCACCCGAATCTGTAATAATCAAAAAAGCCTTTTGCATCAAGCCAATGAATTCATCATAAGGTAACGGCTCAAGCAAATGAACCTTTCCTCCCTTTAGCACATCACTGACCTGGCGACGCACCTGGGGATTCAAATGAACAGGGTAGACCACATCGACCCCGGGCAACATACTGATATCGCGCAGCGCCAATAAAACATTCTCGAGTCCGTCGCCAAAACTTTCCCGACGGTGCAATGTCACAAGCACAATCCTGCGGCCTCGGGCAACAATTTTCTTTAAAGCCGGCTTCCTGAAACATGGCATTCTCCTGGAAGCCATATGAAGCGCATCAACCACCGTATTGCCCGGCATCAGTATCCTGGATGAAGAAACACCTTCCTTGATAAGATCCCTCCTGGCCTTTTCAGTCGGCGGGAAATGAATGTCCGCTAAAACTCCGGTCAAACGCCGGTTGACTTCTTCCGGAAAAGGACGGTACTTGTCACAGGTACGCAATCCGGCCTCAACATGTGCAACAGGTATCCGCGCATAATAAGCCGCCAACGCACAGGCAAATGTCGTGGCCGTGTCGCCCTGAACAACCATGAGATCAAACTTTTCTTTATCCATGATGCCGGAAATGTTGCTGAGAATCCGTGATGTAACATCAAACAAAGACTGCCCCTTACGCATGATGTTCAGATCATAATCCGGCTTAAGACAAAAAACCGCAAGTGCCTCATCCATCATGGAGCGATGCTGACCAGTTGCGATCACCTTGACCTGTACGCACCCGCTTAAACGCAACGCGGCCACAACCGGGGCCAGTTTAATGACCTCCGGGCGTGTACCCATCGCCACAGCAATTTTAAATTTTCGGGAAGATTTCAGCATCAAAAGTCATTCAACTTCATCATAAAACCATGTTAATAAACAGGCGAAGAACCTTTAAGACGGACCTTGATCCCATCCGTAGACCGGGAATTAAATCCTTTGGCTTCCAATGCCTTAAGCTGTTCATCAAACAAAGAAACTTCGTCACCAGATAAGCCCGTCATCAGCACAGTACCTGGCGTTGATATCAGACGGATATTATCACGCACCATTTTCTCGAGCAAATTAGCCTGCTCTTCAGACTTCCTTTTACGTAATTCAGTAATGTCATCAAGGACTTTAAACCTGTCCCCCAGCATCATATGCGCCAGCCCCCGGCCATAATAAACCAAAGAATTGTCCTTCACCGCCAAAGCCTTGTCAAAACAATCAATGGCCTCACCAGGGCGAGATTCACCAAGCAAATATACCCATCCAAGAGCAAAACTGACATCGGGTTGATCTGAATTTATCTGCAATGACTTCATAAAAGCCTGTTTGGCATCAAAAAAGCGACCTTTTGAATAACAAGCACGTCCCAGGTTATTCCAACTTTCCGCATACTCCGGCGCCATGCTCGTGGCCAACGTAAAATAACGTATAGCCTCATCCATATTGCCCGGCCCCATCGTCTGATTAATCAGCCCAAGCCCATTATAAGCTGGTGCAAATTTCGGATCGATTTCCAGGACTTTCTTGAACAATTCTTCAGATTGATCAAACTGATTACTGGCCGCAGCAACCGTCGCCATCTGAAACAACTGTTCTTTGGTCAACGGAAGAGACGCCGCCGGAGGAATAATATACAAGAATGAACATGCGGCTAGCGCCATACACCAGCGCTGAGGTAATTTCATTTTCTCTGTTCCGGTTTTCCAGAAACACCAGCATTTTTAGCGGAAGCAGCCTCGTTAGCCCTGGCACGCACAAGCTCTTTGGCATCAATAGATGGGTCAGCACCGACAATCATTTTTGAAACTGTTAAACTTGCCATAACAACGTCAACATTGCGGGCATTGCTAGAAAGGGCCATCTTTTCAAC
>JAZDPD010000127.1:0-8183 GCA_043798045.1 Candidatus Omnitrophota bacterium
TTCTGGGTTACAAGACGGCGAATGAAATGGCAAAGGAATGCTTGCAGGGTAACAATTGATCTTAAAGCTCAAATTTGTCGCACTATGAGTTACAATTCGCGATTTTTGAAAATCCCGCAGATTGCTTTTGACAGTCAATAATAAGGAAAGTATAATTCAAATCTATGAAAAAACTACCATTACTCCCGTTGTCTGTTTTTCTGTTATTAAGTATGTCCATGATGGTCCAGGCTCAAGAAAAAGATCCGGCTGCGGTTAATGCGGCACTGGATGCGGCGGAGTCTGTTCCCTCCGTAGGTTCTTATGCGCCGGCTGTTCCGGATGCGCCAGTTGGAAAACTGGTTAAGGCCATTGACATCCAGGGCAATAAGTCCATTGGTATCGCCACAATCCTGACCAAGATTAAAACGCGCGTGGGTCAGGAATACCGCCAGTCGGTCATTTCGGATGACCTGAAGCGTTTGTACGGTACAGGTTATTTTTCAGACGTACGCGTGGACCGCAAGGAGATGGATGATGGCCTTCAGGTTGTCATTTATGTGGATGAAAAACCGGTTGTCGAGGCGATCACGTTTTCGAAGACCCGTTATTATGGCAAAAGTGTTATCCTTTCCAAAATCAAGACACAGGTTGGCAAGTTCCTGGACAAGAAATCTCTCAATGATGATATCAATACAATCAAAGATCTTTATGCCAAAAAAGGCCTGACGCAGGCCGAGGTTGATATTGAGCAGTTTTTGGATGAGACGACAAACAAGGCAACGTTGCATGTGATTATCCGTGAAGGTTTTCGCGTAAAGATCAGAAAGATCAATATCCTGGCCAATGCCGCCTATAAAGACAGCAAGGTCATCAAGGGTATGAAGTCGCGCCCTGCCTGGATTTTCAACTCCGGTTATTTGAAAGAGGATGTATTGGCCGAGGACATGGACCGGATCCAGGCTTTCTATGAGAAAAATGGCTACATTGACGCGAAGGCCACCTATACGGTGGAAAAGCTTCATCAAGGGCTTGTGAATGTGGATGTGAATGTTGATGAGGGTCGTCGTTATTATGTGGGTAGTCTTGTTTTTGCTGGTAATGCTATTGTTTCAACATTTGAGATCGAAGCATCCATGAAAGATATAAAGCAGGGGAAGATATTCTCCAAAGCTAAGCTGGCCGATGATGTGGCCAATATCCGTTCCCTCTATTTTGATAAGGGCTATATTTTTGCGAAGGTCAATGAATCAACATCCCTCGATCCGGTGACGGGAAAAGTTGATATGAAGCTGGACATCGAAGAGGGCGGCATCGCCTACATTGACAAGATCAATGTGCAGGGCAATGCCCAGACACGCGATATTGTTATCCGTCGTGAACTGCGGATGTATCCGGGCGACAAGTTTGACGGTCTCAAGCTTCGCCGCAGCAAGGAGCGGTTGAATAATCTCGGGTATTTTGAAGATGTTAATTTTGATATCCAGGATACGGATATGCCGGAGCAGAAGGATCTTCTTGTTGAAGTCAAGGAGGCAAAAACAGGTTCATTCAGTTTTGGCGGTGGTTATTCGACGGTTGACAGTTTGATTGGTTTTCTGGAAGTTGAGCAGAAGAATTTTGATTTTGCCAACTGGCCCACGTTTACCGGAGGCGGACAGAAACTTTCCGCGCGTGCTGAAATGGGGTCTACCCGCAACAGTCAGATGCTTTCCTTTACCGAGCCATGGATGTTCGATTATCCGATATCTGCCGGGTTTGACCTTTACCGAACTCAGCATGCGCGTGATACCGATACGGGTTATGCCTATGATCAGACCCGTACGGGGATCAAGTTGCGCGGGGGGAAGGAGCTTTCAGATTATCTTTCTACGGCCGGGTATTATCGTTTAGAAAATGTTGATATCAGGAATATGGAAGATGACGTGTCCCAGGCGCTCAAAGATGAGCTGGGCAAGAACACGGTCAGCAGCATGGGTATGTCCTTGACCAATGATCATCGCGACAGCACCATTTCACCTTCAAAGGGCTGGGTTGGCACTGTTTCCGGCGATGTGGCGGGAGGGCCGTTTGGCGGCACCAAGGATTTTTACCGATTGGAGACGAATGCCGCATATTTTGTGCCGCTCAAGTTTCATTCGGTGGTTCAATTTAGCGGTCGCGCGGGGATTGTCGATGCCTATGGCAATTCGACACAGGTGCCGATCTTTGAACGTTATTTTGCGGGTGGTGCCCAGTCGATTCGCGGTTACAGCGAGCGTGCGGTTGGTCCGGTTGACGTCAATACGCAGGATCCGATTGGCGGAGATTCGATTTTTGTCAGCAGCGTGGAGTATACGATCCCGCTGGTTGAAGTTATCAAGCTGGCGACGTTTTTTGACATTGGAAATGTCTGGGCCAAGGCGAGCGATTTTGCCAAGGGGGATCTTTACTCTGGTTACGGCCTCGGCTTTCGTGTAAAAACACCGATCGGCCCCATGAATCTGGATTACGGCATCCCGCTCAAGAAAGAGCCGGGTGAAGATTCACGTCGCAGCGGGAAGTTTTATTTCAGCGTCAGCCGTGGATTTTAATTATTATTTTCAAAAGTTTGTAAGAAGGAGTTAGCTATGAAGTCGTTGAAACTGGTTGTGGTGGCCGTTGTATTGTTTTTGATGGGGGTGATGGTTGTCCCCAGGGTGAATGCTGAGGAGGCAAAGTTTGCTTATGTAAATTTGAGCAAGATATTCGATGAATACGAAAAAACAAAAGCTTATGACAAACTTCTTGAAGCGGATAACATCAAGTTTCAGGATGAGCGCAACAAGAAAATTGAGGCGATCCGTGCTTTGCAGGGCAAGGCCGGTGTTTTAAAGGCTGATGAGAAAGCCAAGGTTGATCAGGATATCGAGAAAGCCAAAAATGACCTTCTTGAGTTTGACCGGCAGAAGCGCACGGATTTGACCAAGGCGCGTGATGAAAAAGTGCGTGAAATTCTTTTGGAAATTGAGAATACCGTCAGTGACTATGCCAAAAAGGAAGGACTTTCCTTTGTGTTCAATGATCGTGTTCTTATTTACGGGGCGGATACCATGAATATTACTGACCCTGTCATGAAGAGCTTGAATGCGGTTTATTCAAAACAAGGGAAGAAATAACAGGTTCAATGCAAAAGACATTAGCACAAATTGCTCAGGAAATCCAGGGGGCGCGTCGTCGGTGACGGCGCGCTTCTTGTTCAGGGCGTTTCCGGAATCAAGGAAGCTCAGCCCGGGGATATTACATTTTTGGCTAATCCTAAATATGCGGCATTGGCTTGTGCAACGCTGGCCAGTGCTATCGTGGTTGGGCGGGATGTGCTGGTTGAAGGTAAATCTGTTATTCAGGTGGATGATCCCTCGCGCGCGTTTACGCTTGTGGTAGCCATGGTCAAGGAAGATCTTACGCCCACGATCGTTGGCATTCATCCGAGTGCGGTGGTTGATCCAACGGCCGTACTGGGCGATGGTGTTGGCATTGGTCCGCATGTGGTTATTGAAAAGCATGTGGCTATCGGAGCAGGTACAATTATTTGCGCGGGTAGTTATATCGGGCAGAAGACAACGCTCGGGAAAAAATGTCTGATTTATCCGAATGTTACGATTCGTGAAGGTTGTTCGTTGGGGGATAATATTGTTATCCATAGCAGCACTGTTATTGGAGCGGACGGTTTTGGTTATTCGACGGTTGGGGACATTCACGTTAAAATACCGCAGTCGGGCTCTGTTGTTGTTGAGGATGATGTGGAGATAGGCGCGTGTGTCACCATCGACAGGGCGCGTTTTGACCGCACCCTGATTGGTCATGGGACCAAGATCGACAATCTGGTGCACATTGCGCATAATGTGCAAGTTGGCCAAAACTGCATGATCATTGCGCTGGCTGGTATCGCCGGGAGTGCGGTGATCGGTAATAATGCGATCATTGCAGGCCAGGTGGGCGTGGCGGGGCATTTGCATATTGGTGAGCGCGTGATGGTGGCTGCACAATCCGGTGTGACTAAAGATATTCCTGCGGGTACAAAGCTTTTTGGAACACCGGCTCAGGAGTACAAGGCCTATGTGCGGGAAGCCGGGTTTATAGGGCGTTTGCCCAAGTATGTCCAGCGAATCACGGCGCTGGAAGAAAAAATCAAAATGCTGGAAGAAAGATTTGGAAAGTGATGGGCATGGTCAAGCAAAGAACAATTTTAAGAGAATGTACGCTTGTGGGCAAGGGGCTTCATACGGGGCATCAAGCGCATTTGACGTTTAAGCCGGCACGGGCCAATGAAGGTATTTGTTTTGTCCGTACTGATTTGCCGGGTCAGCCCGTCATTCGTCTGGGGGATATGGATGTGATTTCCGGCGGTGATGCGGGCAGGTATTCAGCCCTTAAAAATGGCGATGCCATGATTTATACGGTTGAGCATATTGTCAGTGCTTTATCCGGGCTTGGGATTGACAATATTGTCATTGCCATTGATGGGGATGAGGCACCGGGGCTGGATGGCAGTGCCGGAGAATATGTCAAGGCGCTTAAAAGTTCCGGTATTGTGGAGCTTGAAGCGGAAAGAAAATATTTTGCGATTCAGGAGCCGATTTGTGTGGCCAAAAACGGCGCTTCTGTCATGATTGTTCCGGCAGATGATTTTAAAGTTTCCTATGCATTGGAATATCCGCACCCCATGTTAAAACAGTCTGTCACTTTTACGGTAACACCGGAAATCTTTGAACAGGAGATTGCCGTCTGCCGTACATTCTGTTTGAAGGAAGAGGCGGATGTGCTTTTGGCCAAAGGGCTGGGGCAGGGCGCGACAACGGCCAATACGCTTGTATTTGGACCGGCGGGTGTTGTGGACAATCAATTGCGTTTTGCGGATGAGGCGGGAAGGCACAAGGTCCTGGATTGTATCGGTGATCTTTATTTGTTGGGGTTTCCTATCAAGGGGCATGTTTTTGCATTTAAAAGCGGGCATAATCTCAACCGCGAAATCCTGAAAAAGATTGCGGAACAAAAAAGAAAATATGAGGCCACGTGCGAGGTCTCAAGAATAGAAGTAAAAGATGGTTCGGTCATTGATGTTCGTGGTATTATGAATATTATCCCGCACCGGTATCCTTTTCTTTTGGTCGACCGTATCCTGGAGATTGAAGTTGGCAAACGTGCGGTTGCTATTAAGAATGTGACGGCAAATGAAGCTTTTTTCCAGGGACATTTTCCGGTGCGTCCGGTGATGCCGGGTGTTTTGATGCTGGAGGCCATGGCGCAGGTAGCCGCTGTAACGCTTTTGTCGACACCGGCGCTTTTGGGAAAGATCGGTTTTTACATGTCGGTTGATGCGGTCAAGTTCCGCCGGGTGGTTGAACCCGGCGATCAGTTGGTGATGGAGATTGAGATTGTGAAGGCGCGTTCCCGTGTTGCGCAGGCAAAGGGTGTTTGTAAAGTAGACGGGCAAATTGCATGTGAAGCTGAAATGGGCTTCGCTTTTGGTGACTAATTTCATGGCAAATCAAATTCATTCCACAGCGGTCATTGGACCTCATGTTGTTCTTGGTGATAACGTGTTCATTGCCCCTTATGCCGTTATTGACGGGGAAGTGACGCTGGGTGATCATACGGAAGTTGGGGCGCATGCGACGGTCAGTGGAACGACGACCATCGGTAAGGGCTGCCGCATTTTTCCACATGCCTCCATTGGCTCGGATCCCCAGGATAAGAAATACAAACGTGGCGATAAGACATCCTTGCAAATAGGGGACAATAATATTTTTCGCGAGTTTGTGACGATTAATCGCGGCACACCTGAGGGGGGTGCCATGACGCGAGTGGGCCATAACAACTTGTTCATGGCCTATGCGCATGTGGCGCATGATTGCACTGTTGGTAATGATTGTGTTTTTGCCAATTCAGGAACGCTGGCGGGGCATGTTGATGTCGAGGATCGTGTTGTAATCGGGGGGCTTACCGCGATTCATCAGTTTTGTCGTGTGGGTGCCATGGCCATGATCGGTGGATGTTCGCGTGTGACCCAGGATGTGCCGCCGTATTCCTTGTGTGTTGGCGGGCCTGCACTCGTATATAATTTGAATGCGGTCGGGCTTAAGCGTGCGGGCATGGTGGCCTCGCAGATGAGGCATTTGAAAGAAGCCTTCCGCTTGATGTTTCATTCGGGGTTGGCCAAATCCAGCGCGATTGAGCAGATCGAGAAGGAAGTGGAGCAGATCCCTGAAGTCAGGCATTTGGTTGAATTTGCCCGGGCCTCCCAACGCGGTCTATGTGGCTCTGCCAAAGAGCCGTCTGTCGCCGAATGAGCGCGGTGTCTCTTCCTCAAACGATCGGCCTTATTGCCGGTAATGGCAAATTCCCTCTCATGTTTGTACGTGCAGCCAGGGCCCAGGGTCTTAGCGTTGTTGTTGCCGCCATTAAGGGTGACACGTCTTTTCTGATCCATGGTTTGGCCAATCGGGTGGCCTGGTTTTCGCCCGGGGATTTGAAAAAACTTTTTGCGTATTTCCGTGCCCATGATGTTGGTCATGTCCTGATGGCCGGTCAGGTGAATCCTGATAATCTCTTCAAGAAAAATACATCCATTGATGCAGAATTTCGCCGGATTTTCGATGCCCTTGTTGACCGGCGTTGCGATACGATTTTCAAGGCGATTGCAGATCGTCTGCAGTCTGAAGGCATGGAGCTTCTGGATTCAACGCTTCTTTTGAAAGAATTTCTGGCACCGCGCGGCACTTTGACGCGGATGGCTCCGAGTGTTGCCCAATTGGAAGATATTTCTTTTGGCATTACCATTGCCAAACAGATGGGCGGGCTTGATGTGGGGCAAACGGTGGTGATCAAGGGCAAGGCTATTGTGGCCGTTGAAGCCATGGAGGGAACGGATCGTTGTATTCTCAGAGGGGGTGCCATTGCCCGCGATGGGGCTGTGGTTGTTAAAACTTCCAAGCCAAACCAGGATAGCCGGTTTGATGTTCCTGTGATCGGCCCGCGTACGATTATGAAAATGAAGAAAGCGCGTGCGGCGTGCCTCTCGATTGAAGCCGGAAAAACCCTTATCATTGAACGCGACCGTACCCTGTCTTTGGCTGATCAAGCCGGGATCGTCATTGTGGCCGCCTGATTTATTTCTGATGACAGGCATGATGAAAGGGTTTTCTTACCCTTGATCCTCAGGCGATGTTTCATCTTTCCAGGCAGATCAGCCTGGCTTTGGCAGAGGTTCTAAATCGCTGCCATTTCTTCAAGTCTTTCCTAGACACTTCCCTCGGTTTTCCCTATAATAAATCTCTAAAATTAATAATTATTATAATGAAGAAGGGGTGTATCCTGTGGAACTTGATGAAATCAAGAAAATACGTATGGACAAAGGCGATGCCTGGAGGGCTAAGGGCTTAAATCCTTACGGTGGCAGGTTTTTGGGAACACAGGCTGTTGATGCTGTGCTGGAAGGATATGCGGATGAAAAGCCCGCACTGGTGGCTGGTCGTCTGATGGCGTTACGTGATCACGGCAAGGTGTTTTTCGGGGATCTGATGGATCGTTCTGGCCGTTTGCAGTTATTTTTTAAAGAAGCGGTGCTGGGGGAACAGTGGGCGGGTTTTAAATTACTTGATATTGGTGATATTATTGGCGTGGAAGGGAAGCTTTTTACCACCAAGATGGGGCAAAAGAGTTTGCGTGTTGAGAAGTTGACCCTTCTTTCCAAGTCCCTGATGACATTGCCCGAAAAATGGCATGGGCTTAAGGATGTTGACATCCGTTATCGTCAGCGTTATGTGGATATGATTGCTAATCCTGAAGTACGCGATGTGTTCATCAAGCGTAGCCGTATCGTTTCCTCAATCCGTAATTTTCTGGATACGCGCGCTTTCCTGGAGGTTGAAACGCCCATGCTTCAGACACAGGCCGGCGGCGCTCGTGGGAGACCGTTTCAGTCAAAACATAATGCTTATAATATGGATGTTTATTTGCGTATTGCGCCAGAACTTTATTTGAAAAGGCTTTTGGTTGGCGGGCTTGAACGTGTTTACGAGATCAATCGTAATTTTCGTAACGAGGGTGTTTCCACCCGGCATAATCCGGAATTTACCATGTTGGAACTATACCAGGCTTATGGCGACATGCAGGACATGATGGATATAGCCGAAAGCATGATCAGCGGCCTGGCCAAGGAAATCACCGGGGACTACAAGGTC
>JAZDPD010000158.1:0-8824 GCA_043798045.1 Candidatus Omnitrophota bacterium
TGCGCTTGATGTTACAATTTCTCTGCTCCATAGATCTCCTGTTCTTTGTTTTGTCGACTAACTTACAAAGTAACAGTTTTTGCTGATCTATGGAGCTCTTTTAAATTTTTCCTGTCGCACTTGTGATTACAATTTTCCGCCCCTAAAATAGCTTCATGACAATTATCAAATCCATTACGAAACATCTGATTTCCGCGCATCAAACACTATCCACCGCTGAATCCTGTACCGGTGGTCTGATAGGGCATACCCTCACCAACCTCCCTGGCTCTTCCACCTGGTATCAGGGCGGGGTCATTGCCTATGCCAATGACATAAAAATACGTCTTTTAAAAGTCCCCCCTGCTTTAATTGACAAATACGGAGCTGTCAGCGCCCCTGTAGCTCAAGCCATGGCTCAAGGAGCCCGGAAAACCTTAAAATCCGATTTTGCCATCGCCACAACCGGTATTGCCGGACCAACGGGAGGCACAGCTAAAAAACCTGTGGGGTTGGTCTTCATCGCCATCTCCAGCCCAGAAAAAACGATCGTTAAGAAATTCATTTTCAAAGGAACACGGTTAAATATAAAAAAACAAACGGTTAACACCGCCATAAAAATGATAATAACCCTCCATGTTACCCGCCATCCGCACTTTCATTGCCATTGAAATCGATGAACGCATCCAGCGTGAGCTGGCGCGTATCCAGGATCGCCTGAAAACAGCTGATCCGGAAACAAAACTGGCTGACCCACGCATTCGCTGGACAAACCCGAAAAATCTTCACCTCACCCTCAATTTCCTGGGTGATATTGAACCAAAAATAATTGATACAATTGAGAAGATCCTATCGGAAACAGCCAAGGACTTTAACATGTTTCATATGAATATCGGCACGTTAGGTGCTTTCCCCAACATGCATGAACCTGACATCATCTGGGCGGGCATCAACAAACGCGCCAATCTACTAACGGATATCGCCCTGAAACTGGAAGAAAGACTGACAGCGCATGGAATTACGCCGGCCGAACATCGCTTCACACCCCACATCACCCTGGGGCGTTCCAAAAATGAAGCCTCATGCCAGCGTTTAAGCGATCTTTTGAACAACACCCACCTGCCGGCAGGCCTGTCCCAGAAAGTCGATCGCATCTGCCTCTTTCGCAGTGAACTTCTACCCAAAGGTCCGGTTTATCATCTTCTTTTTACAGCGCACCTGAATAAACAATAAGGGCGGACACAAAGTCCGCCCCTAGAACATCTCATTAAAAAAATCTGTTATCTATCACGCAACTTTGACAAAAGCCTCAGGATTTCCATGTAAAGCCAAACAAGCGTAACCATAAGAGCAAATGAACCATACCACTCCATGAACTTGGGTGCCCCCGCCTCAGCCCCTTTCTCAATAAAGTCAAAATCAAGCACCAGATTAAGCGCCGCAATACCCACAATAAAAAGACTCAAGCCAATACTCACCAAGCTACTGCCAACCATAAACGGAATCTGAACATGAAAGAAACCAAGCACAAATGAAACCAAATACAACAGGCCGATCGCTGCCGTAGCCACAAAAACACCGAGACGGAATTTCTCCGTTACTTTAATAAGGCCTGTTTTATACGCCATCAAAAGACAAAAAAGTGTGCCTAAGGTGAGCATCACGGCCTGCGTCACAATACCCGGATACTTTAACTCAAAAACCGCCGAAATACCTCCCAAAAGAGCACCTTCACAAACGGCATAAGCCGGTGCTGTAAAACCAGCCCATTCTTTCTTAAATATAGTCACCAATGCCAGAATAAAACCCAAAATACCGCCGCCAATCATAAAAGGCATCGCCTTGCCAACACTCCCGGAAAGCTGAGCTGCCAGCACCTCAAGATCCATGCCAGACATGACCTGCGGCATAGCCATGTTCCATACCCAAGCCCCGGCCACAACCAAAAGAAACAACATGAAAAGTGACTTGTTAACTGTCCCCTGGATGGTCATCACCTGCCCTGGCGAAAAAGTGCCAGCTGAGGCAAAAACGTCATCTTTTAAAACCGGATTAGATGTCCTTTGCGAAAACATACTCCCTACCTCCTGAATATTTATGATTTATCGTACGGGCACGCCATGGCGTGCCCTTATAACACATTCACTCGTGACGCCACTGAAGGCACAGCATGCCGTGCCCCTACGCTATCCCGACAACCCTCACAGCCACCTGCAAAACAATATTCGTATAAACACCCGCCATCACATCATCCATCATGATGCCATAGCCGCCCCCCATGGCTTCAAACTTGTTGCCTGGATATATTTTAAACATATCAAACGCGCGAAACAAGAAAAATCCTGTCACCATCACAGGCCATGTCATGGGAATGAACAAGAACGATATCATGATCCCTGCAGCCTCATCAATCACGATGCACCCGGGATCTTTACGTCCTATCAGCTTCTCCACTGGCCCTGACGTCACAAAACCAACAACCGTAAACAAAATCCCCACCGCTATATACAACAACGGCCAGGGGTGCACCAGAAAAGCCACCAGGAGCGCTACGGCACTTGCCGCACTTCCCGGCGCTACCGGAAAATCCCCGATATGAAAGAACGTGGCACAACTACGCATTATACGGTCATTCATACAACATCCTCTTTGGGCAAATTACGAAAATATTCTATCCCTGACCATACCGTTAGAATAACAGAAAAGATAATAAGCAAAAACAGAAGGCCTTGCCAGTAGAATTTAATGAAAGAATCCGGCCCGTCCATTTCCATGCGATATATCAGCGCGATCATGATCGTGGCCATCTGGATAACGGTCTTGATCTTGCCGGTCTGCTCAGAGGCAATCACCTGCCCGCGGGTCATGTACTGAATACGGGAAGCTGTCACCAGCATCTCTCGCACAGCGATGACCACCACCATCCACAACGGAAAAAGACCTTCAAAGGCAAGCATAAAGAATGCCGCCAATATCAGGAATTTATCTGCCACTGGATCCATCAGCTTGCCAAAAGGCGTGATCAGATCATATTTACGGGCAATATACCCGTCCAGGAAATCCGTGGCAACAGCCACCAGGAAAACCAGCATCGCCCATCCGGCACCATCAACACCTTTCTGGACGAAGATGATAAAAATGCACGTCAGAAAAAAACGCATGAGCGTTAAAAGATTGGGTAAATTCATACAGCAACTCCTGTCAAATCATACGCCGAAAAACCTGAAATCTTCACGTCAGCAAACTCTCCGATACGCAATGACTTTACAACACTCACATACACACTGCCATCAACATCCGGTGCATCAAACTGACTGCGGCCCAGATACAATTTCATCTTATCCTTAACACGTTCTTCAATGAGCACCTTGAGCGTCTGTCCAATAAAACGCTCCTGAAACCCCTCTGCCACACCCTGCTGGACCTGCATGAGCGTTTCATAACGCTCAAGGGCTATTCTTCGGGGCACTTGGGGCTTAAACCCGTACGCCGGAGTCCCCTCCTCACGCGAATACATAAAAACGCCCACACGCTCAAAGGGATGCTCTTCAACAAAACGCAAAAGAGTTTCAAAATCATGTTCCGTCTCGCCGGGAAAACCGACTATATACGTGGTGCGCAAAAAAATCCCGGGAACCTTCCGGCGGATCTTTTTGACCAGCGCCACGGTCGCGGCATAAGTCATTGACCTGTTCATCAACTTAAGGATACGATCACTCACATGCTGCAGCGGCATATCCAAATACCGGCAAAATTGCGGCATATCCGCCATCACATCCAACAACTCATCCGTCATATTCTTCGGATGTGTATACAACAGCCTGATCCACGGCACAAGAGGTGCTGTCGCCGAAATTTTCCTTAACAACTCGGGTAAAGCCTTGCGACGATAGATATCCATGCCGTACGCCGTCACATCCTGTCCGATCACATTAATTTCTTTAACCCCACGCGCCTCTAAGCGCCGGACATCATCCACAACCGTTTCCATGGCACGCGAAACAAATTTACCTTTAAGAGCAGGTATCACACAGAAACTGCAAACATTATAACAACTTTCACAGATCTTCACATACGCATAATGCGGCGGAGTCAAATACGCCAATGCCTGGGCCTTGTCCCTGGAGAGGGCCTGAACCCCAACAAAAGCATCCACTTCCTTCAATTCCTTCACCAGAGCCTTACCATAACGCTGGGACAGGCATCCGGCAACAATGATCTTGCCAATCTTCCCTTTTTTCTTAAGATCGACGAGTTCCAGGATGGTATCAATGGATTCTTTCTTGGCATCCTCAACAAAAGCGCACGTATTGACCACAACCGTATCTGCACCCTGCACGGGTGCCAACATGTGACCTTTGCGTTCCAGCACCCCCATCATGGTCTGGGAATCAACCGTATTGCGGACACATCCCAGATTGATCACCGCAACCCTGGCCGGAATACGCCCCTCAAGAAAACGTGCATCATAATGATCTTTAATAGTTTTTACAGGCATCACGGCAACTACTTCTCAACGGTAAGACCTTCGGGCGTAACCACAACTTTCTTGGCCTTCAGGTAATTGCGGGACAGCACCCCGACACTGCGGCCATTGATCTCGAATTCAAGAGCCCCGATATCATTGGCCGTAAGTACAATCTTTTTAGTCCCACGAAACGTGGCGACATTACCTTTTTTAAGACGTCCCTGAAACGCTGTCCCGGTCGCATCCACATCAATCCTGATCCATGTTGTATTCTTGGCCCTGACAGTGATAGAAACCTGTTTAAGTGTTGATGGGGCAGGATCTGCAACTTTTGTGTCTTTCTCTTGCACATTCCTTTCAACGGGCTTCTCGACCTTGGAAGAAGCTGTCTTTGATTCGACAATCCTGGCGCGTGCAGGTCCCGACTTGACTTCAACAGTCTTCTTCTCGGCTGCCGGCTGATCCTTCACATCTGTCTGTCTATCCGCAGGAATCACGTCTTTTTTCATCTCAGGCTTTGGCCTGCTGGCCTTAACAGTGACAGACTTATTAGATGGCATAGCCTGGATCAGCGAAACAGCCTTGCGCAGAAGCAGCCCTGCCAACATAACCAATACAACCGCACCTGCCGCTATAACCACAAACTTAAAAACTTTTCTTTTCTTCTTAAGGATCATGGGATGCACCAGAAGATTCCATGAACGCACACCTTCAACGGCTTGGGCTCCGGTACCCGACACAGGAACCGGCCTTATGGGTGCTCCCGGACGATTTTTCGACGGTATATTCACCGGAGGCTTCGGATGATGTGTCGGAATAAGATTCACCACATGATTGGCATCCAGACCAAGATACTGCGCATATATCTTAACAAAACTCTTATAATAAAACGCCGTCAGCGTACGCACCTTGTAACCTTCTTCAATAGCCCGCAACGCATCCATAGGAACCTTGGTGGCTTCATGCACCACATCCAAGCCAATCCCCTTGCGCTCACGCTCTTGTTTCAAAAGAAGCCCCACATCTGTTGGATTACTGCTCATGCCGTCCCTTCCTTTGATGGTTGGCTGCCGTCCGATGGCTTATTATTGTCCTCAAGCCACTTCTCGCGGTCAACAAGGATTTCACGCGGCTTGCTGCCGGCACTCGGCCCGATAAAACCGGCGCGCTCCATCTGATCGATGATACGCCCTGCCCGTGAAAAACCAAGGCTTAAACGCCGCTGCAGCATCGAGGCCGAAGCCTGCCCCGACTCCATCACAACCCTCAAGGCATCATCAAAGATTTCGTCCTTCTCATCATTATTCCCCGCAACAGCCGCAGAACGTGCCGTCACCGTATCATCATACTTTGGTTTTTCCTGCACACGGATAAATTCCATCACACGATGAATCTCATCATCCGAAAGAAAACTGCACTGCCCACGCAAGGGCTTGGGATCCCCGGGACGGATAAAAAGCATGTCACCTTTCCCCAAAAGATCTTCCGCACCCTTTTCATCCAGAATTGTGCGCGAATCGATCTGGGAAGCCACTTTAAAGGCAATTCTCGCCGGCAAATTGGCCTTGATCGTCCCGGTGATGACATTCACAGACGGACGCTGGGTTGCCAGGATCAAATGAATGCCCACGGCACGGGCCAGCTGGGCCAAACGCGTGATCGCCCCCTCGATGACCTTACCGGATGTCTGCATCAGGTCGGCAAACTCATCGACAACAACAATGATATATGGCATCTCAAAACCCTTGGCATGATAAGCCTTGATATTCTTCACCTGATGTTTTTGCAAGGTTTTATACCGGGATTCCATCTCGCTGATGACCCACCCGAGGGCTGCCGCTACTTTCTTATGGTCGGTAATGGCCGGACAAAGCATATGCGGGATATCATTATACTGGTTAAGCTCGACCATCTTCGGGTCGATCATGATAAACTTGACTTCATTGGGTGAGGCATTATAAAGGATGGACATGATGATAACATTCAAACACACCGACTTGCCCGCGCCCGTCGATCCAGCGACCAGTAAATGCGGCATTTCCGCCAGATCAGCAATGATCGGTTTGCCAGCCGTATCCTTTCCCAACGCCAGCATGATCTTGGACTTGGCGTTACGAATATTGCCGTTGATCAAAACATCTTTTAAAACAACCGCCGATGATGCCCCATTGGGCACTTCAATGCCCACACGGTTCTTGCCAGGAATCGGAGCCTGAATGCGCACCGAAGACGCCTGCATGGCAAGGGCAATGTCATCCGCCAGTGCGTTAATGCTCTGGACGCGCACCCCTGGAGCCGGTTCCAGTTCATAACGCGTAATGACCGGGCCTCGCTCGATATCTGCCACACGGGCAATAACATCAAAACTCGCCAGCGTCTGCTCCAGCGTCTTGGCGCCGCTGACCAATATTTCCTGGACATTTGTCTCGTTTGATTGCGCCGGGTCATTCAAAAGATCAAACGGCGGCAATTGATAGCTGCCAATGACCAGAGGCTTGTCCTCCCGTTCCTTGTTTTCCTCAATCTTGGGCTGAAGAATGCGGATATTGGGAGCTTGAGGCTTGGGTGTCTCGGCCGGTTTAACCGGTTTCTCGGGAGTTTTCCCCTGAGGTTTCTCTGTCACCGGCTTTTCTGCTTTAGGTTTTGCTTTTGATTTTATCTTTTCCGGCGCATTCTCTTCATCAGACTCCGCCGCATCTTTCCTGACACCAAAATTCGGCCATGCCACAACAGGAAAACAACCCCTGATTTTTTCTAAAGCTTCAATGAGCACACGCATCATGCGCACAATCAACGGCGATATTAAAAAATCTGCCGTCACCACCAGGCAAAGACAAAGCAGCGTGAATAAGGCAATATACGCACCCATACTGCCAATATTCTTCAAAAGAAAATCTGAAAACCACAGCCCCGTAATACCGCCGCGTCCAAACCGGTTGGCCATAACCGCAGACCCTGTCAAACTAAAAAAACCGCTCATCACCATGACAAGAACCCCTAAACTTAAACCACGCGCAAGGCTAAAAGGAGTTTCACGGGAAGTAAAGATATTCCAGCTCCAGAACATCAGAAAAACAACAATAAGATAAGCCGCATATCCAACCAGAAAGAAAAGAATGCCTGCCGTATACGCCCCGGTCAAACGGATCAGGTTATGCGCAGGTTCATTGGGATGTGATGTATACCAGATAAGATCATCCGGAACGAAAGAAACAAGGCTGGCAAAAAGAATCAGGGCCAACGCAAGTATGATAATCCCCTTAATCTCATTAAGGTGTTCCGTTCGCATGGCCCTGGAAGATTTTGGATGGTTGAAAGAAAATAAACCCGCTCCCGGGTTTAACCGGGAGCGGAGCTTATGCAGCTTACGACTTTTCAGCCTTTTTACGGCTTAAATTATACCGACCCATCTTGTCAATTTCCATCAGGATAACCGGAAACGTATCCCCGACTTTAACAAGTTCATTAGGATCCTTCACAAACTTATCAGACAATTCAGACACATGCACCAATCCGTCACGTCCTGGCAAGAATTCGCAAAATGCGCCAAAATTCATGATTTTAACAACGGTCGCCTGGTAAATCTTGCCAACTTCCGGCATTTCAAGCATGGAGCGCAAATATTCCAGCACACAATCCAGTGATTCCTGGTTCGGCGCAGAAATAAACGCCTTACCTTCGTCATCAATGTCGATGGCCGTTGCCCCTGTACTTTCAATGATCTTACGGATCGTTTTGCCGCCAGGTCCAATAACTTCACCAATCTTGTCAACCGGAAGCTGAAGGATCGAAATACGCGGCGCAAACTCTGAAAGAGTCTTGCGCGGCTCTGGAATGGCCGCTGTCATGGTATCCAGAATTTTAAGACGCGCTTCACGCGCCTGATCAATCGCCTGATTTAAAAGGTCAACTGTAATATGACGGATCTTAAGATCAAGCTGAACACCCGTAATACCCTGCGTCGTCCCCGAAACCTTGAAATCCATATCGCCGAAATGATCTTCCATGCCCTGGATATCGGTAATCAGAACTGCGCGGGTCGCGTCAGAAATAAGACCGACTGAAATACCTGCCACCGGAGCCTTAAGTGGCACACCCGCATCCATTAATGCCAGCGTGCTGGCGCATACCGTCGCCATGCTGGATGAACCATTCGACTCCAGGATCTCGGAAACTACGCGAATTGTATAAGGAAACTCTTCCGGACTTGGAATGACAGCTTCCAGCGAACGATGCGCCAAAGCTCCATGCCCGACCTCACGACGACCTGGTCCGCGAACCGGCTTGGTTTCACCAACACTAAAAGGAGGGAAATTATAATGCAACATGAAACGCCTGTAAGAAACACCCTCAAGTGATTCAATCAGCTGTTCATCG
>JAZDPD010000162.1:0-5138 GCA_043798045.1 Candidatus Omnitrophota bacterium
TGCGCTTAGTGTTACAATTTCTCTGCTCCATAGGTCTCCTGTTCTTTGCTTGTTCGCAACTTACAAAGTAACAGTTATTTTTCAGATCTATGGAGCTCTTTTAAATTTTTCCTGTCGCACTTGTGATTACAATTTTCTGCACGCTACGCTTCATTGATCTGAGGCCCTGCCTCAACAAGCGCGCGCCCTTTTTCCGTATCTGTAAAGTTCTGGAAATGTGCTACAAACATTTTAGCCAAATCCCGATAGGTCTTGTCATAAGCCTTTTTATCTGTCCAGGCATTGCGCGGGTTAAGAATATGACTATCAACACCAGCAACCGCTTTAGGTATCTTGAAATTGAAAATAGGCATGTTTTCAAACTCACCTTTTTCCAATGACCCGTCAAGGATAGCATCAATGATCCGGCGCGTACTGGGAAGATCCATGCGCTGCCCAACTCCATATATCCCGCGAACCCACCCAGTATTGACCAAATAAGCGTGGGAACCATGCTTGTCCATTTGATCACCCAGGATTTTGGCATAACGTGTTGGATGCAGCAACAAAAAAGCCTGGCCAAAACATGTTGAAAACGTTGCTTTGGGTTCTGTGACACCCAGTTCTGTACCTGCCACACGGGCCGTATAGCCGCTAAGGAAATGATACATCGCCTGATCCCTGTCCAATTTGGCAACGGGTGGAAGCACACCATACGCATCGCAAGTCAGGAAAACAATTTTCGACGGATGCCCTCCCCGTGATGAGGGCCGAACAATATTATCAATGTGATGAATCGGGTAAGACGCGCGTGTATTCTCTGTTTTCTTATCAGAATCATAATCAACAACGCCCTTATCATCCAGGACAACATTCTCAAGGATAGCCCCTTTTCGAATCGCGTGAAAAATATCCGGTTCATTCTTTTCGGACAAATTGATGCATTTGGCGTAACAACCACCTTCAAAGTTAAAAATACCGTCATAATCCCAACCGTGTTCATCATCACCAATAAGCAATCGTTTAGGATCAGCCGAAAGGGTTGTTTTCCCGGTTCCGGAAAGCCCGAAGAAAAGAGCCGTATCCCCATCTTTGCCCATATTGGCAGAGCAATGAAAAGCGCCAACCCCTTTGAGCGGAAGAAAATAATTCATCACCGAGAAAATACCCTTCTTGATCTCGCCGCCATACCACGTACCCCCGATAAGGGTGATCCGTTCCATCATATTAAAAGCCACAAAGACTTCCGTTCGCAAATTATGCCGATGAGGATTCGGGCAAGTCGTTTTACAGGCATCCAGCACCGTCCAATCCGGTACAAAATCCTTGAGTTCTTCTTCTGTCGGACGAATAAACATATTCTTAAAAAAATGCGCCTTCCAGGCTATTTCAGTTACAAGCCTGACGCGCATGCGCGAATCGGGATTGGCTCCGCAAAAAGCATCCATCACATAAAGTTTCTGACCGTTAAGGCGTTTTAAAGAAAGGTCTTTAAGGTAAAACCAGGTTTCTTCAGATATTTGCTGGTTATCAGAGTTATTGGTGGTTGGTGCCACAGGGCCGATCCCCCACCATATTTTGTCATGAGAGGTGTCTTCGTTAACAACATATTTATCTTTAGGTGAGCGTCCGGTAAACTTACCCGTATCAATGGCAACTGCGCCAGTGGACGTCATCACGCCTCGCTCATTGACCGGAGTATCATTAGAGATGATATGCTTGATTAATGCCTCAGTAGATAAATTATAGAAAACTTCTTCATACTGTGTGATACCATGACGTTCCAGGCGCAAGTTTCTCATGTAAGCTACTTCCTTTCTGATACTGGTCATCAATTCAGCTGAATATAAGGACTAATAATACAATTAAGATAATGCAAAAGATAGTTATATTTGTGCAGATATGCAAAAAAAGAGGCCAGAACACATTAAGCGCATCTAATGTATTCCGGCCCCATGAACATCAGGAAAAACCTGTTGTTTAGCGCCCGCCATCCTTGCGCTTTGAAAAACAATCCTTGCAATAAACCGGACGATCACCCGTCGGCTTGAAAGGAACTTCAGTTTCCTTGTTGCAATCAGCACAAGTTGCTTTATGCATTTCTCTTGGTTGCCGATCGTATTTGCCGCCGCCTTGATAACCCATAATACCTCCGATGATTAATATTAAACTTAAGCTATCTTACTTCTTTCACCTAAAGAGAACAAGACATTTAATTTTTAATTTGTTTTGAGCATATCCTGCGTATAAAAAGAAATACATCAGGAATATTTATGGTGAGGCGCTTTCTTTGTAACAGTGCCCCCTGCACCGATAATTCTGTCAAAATCATCATGCAGGCGAACGATATCATCTTCAGTCAATTTACTGCCGCAAGCAACCTCAATGAAAACCAATGGTTTTTTACCGGTGTTAGCCATTCGATGTAAAGCGCCTAAAGGAACATCTATCACAGATCCGGAAAAAACCGGCAGTGTCAGATGGTCAATAATAACCAACCCTTCACCGGAAACAATGATCCACTTTTCGGAACGATGGTTATGCTTTTGCAAAGACAGCCTTGATCCGCCATCAACTTCAACGCGTTTAACCCAAACACCAGCCTCATGAAAGATTTTGCTGTATCTGCCCCATGGACGCTGGACAATGGTTTGTTTCATTTTCGTCATTTCAACGCTTTTTCTTATTAACAATTATTCTTAACTTGTCTATTTGCAAACGAGCGGCAGATTCTCCTCTTTTAATAAGCTCTTCTGCCTGATAAAGTTCGAACCAGCTTAAACCGGTTAAATCAGGATGAATAACAATATCAGCGGCTCGACCACTTTGCTGGGCAATGACGCTCTCAGATGCTTCCAGAGTTCGTACGATGATGTCTGAAATATTAGGGAAAAACCGTTTGTTCACCCATAGTTTTATACGATTAGATATATATTTTAAAGGTTCTTTGACAAAAGAAACCTGTAAAGAATGGTTAATGGCAACCTGGGCAATCTCATAAGACTTAATGACATCTTCCGGTGTCTGCAAAACATTGACCGCAATAATTTTTTTAACATCACACGTAACAAGGACATTCGTGGGCAAAGGGTTCATCACGCCGCCATCAATGATGATCTGGTCACCACTGATGATCGGTTGAAAAACACCTGGAATGGAAATACTTTTACGGATCGCATCAACAAGCGTCCCTTCTTCAAGGATCACATCCCTGCGATGAACAAGGTCATAGGCGACAACTTTCAGAGGTATTTTTGTATCCCTGAAGGTGCGTTTCCCGAACTTGCCATGCAGCCAAGACATCACAGCTTTGCCGCTGATAAGGCCCGAAAGAGGAAAAACCAAATCAATGAGTTTAATCAAGTTTGATCGGATCTTGAATTCAAGTGCCATTTTCTCAAGATCAGCCGCACGGTATCCAACAGCCCATAATCCACCAATAAGTGCCCCCATGGAACTCCCCGCTACTATATCGACAGGGATACCCTCTTCTTCCAGAACTTTCAAAACACCGATGTGCGCTAAACCGAAAGCAGCCCCTCCGCCAAGAACAAGGCCGATCGAAACACCGGACATTTGCCGTGAAATACGTGTGATCATTTTTCCGTAATTGCTGGAGAGGCTGATGGCCATAAATGAAATGGTTGGCGTATCAACCTTAAGCGACAGATCCTTGCGCTGGATATGAGGCAAAAATGCCAGGATATCATAATCAAGCACTTCCCTGACAGATGCCTCCGAAATGTTACGGTGTGCATGAACACCGCCGATAATAATCTTGACACGTTCATCGTTAAAATCCTGCTTCAGGGCTTCTTCAATACGATCAAGCATTTTCCGGCCAACCTCAAGGGCGTCACGCTTGCGCTGCATGACCAGATGGATGAAGTCCGACTGTGATAATGTTTTCATCACAACATCATCCATGTCACTGGGAAGATCAACAATCACATAACGGTATTCATCTATAAACCGGCTGACAAATTCGCTGATATGACCGACAACAGAATTGTCCTGGGCATCAAAATGAACGTTCAACAGATCCACCCCGACCTCACTTTGAATCACATGACGCGGGATATGCTCAAAATCATCCACCAGTTTGCTTAGTTCTTTCGGCGCGAGCTTCCATTTCGGCCTGATGTCATCCATGCTGGATTCCATATTTGTCTCAGAGGGTTTTGAGGAGCGAATGCTGACCCATATAATGCGGTCTCCTGTTTCTTTAGCCAAACTCATGGCCAGATTAACCGCATAGGTCGATCCGCCCGAACCAGAAATAGGGGCATAAACCGCAATGATCGTGCTTTGACTCACAAGCTCTGTTTTGGTAACCTTGGATCGAATGCGCTGGGAAAGAAGTTTACTGAATTTCAGGCTCAAATCTGGAACCTGTTTTAACAATTGGCGGAATTTAGCAACCGGAATACGAAAAATCGATGAGTCATTGATCGCTTCAAACGTTTGAGAATGTTCCTGGCCGGTTAAAGCCGAAATAATCCCGAAAAACATACCCCGATGGATAAATTCAAGATCATCTTTATTCCCATGCGCATCAATGGAAAAAGACTGAAGCCGTCCGGAGATAACAAAATAAACAAAATCAGGTTCCGCACCTTTATGAACAACACGGTCTCCTTTACGGCAATGAAAAATCTCGCCATAACGCGCTATAGCCTGAATGCGATACCATTCCAGGTGCGCAAAAACCGGAATACTTTTCACCGTGGAACACCGTTTGAAGAATGCACCTGGCTTAAACATGCACCGGTTCCTCTCGGGCCAAAAGCCTCCCTACGATCCAGGCGTAAAGTTCAAAAGGAATATGCCGAATACCCCAACAACGGGATTTAGACTGAAAACTGATAATGTTTCTAAAACGGGGATAAGATGTTTCTACAAGGCGTTGCAGGCACGCGGCAACATCTTCAGGGTTTCTCTTGTTATGTTTTAAATGAACATCAACAAATTTCTTCACATTGGCACTCATGCCGTAATAAGGGCTTGCCGGATCGTTAAATCCACGGGCATAGCGCAAATTATCTGAAAATATTTTGGTATGGTAAGCACCTGGTTCAACCAGCACAACATCAATATTAAACGACTTAAGTTCAAGATAAAGGCATTCTGAGAAACCTTCCAAAGCCCATTTACTTGAA
>JAZDPD010000171.1:0-12491 GCA_043798045.1 Candidatus Omnitrophota bacterium
CATCCGCAACAACGTTGTCTTGCCCGATCCGTTCGCCCCGATAATCCCCAAGGATGCCCCGCGTTTAAGCTCAAAAGAAACATCATTCACAGCCCAGAACTCCCCGGGACGCAGACGTGCGGCATCATGCCCCGCCCCAAAAGCTCCGGATAAAATATCCCGAGCCCCATAAAGCATCATCTGACGCAAAGATTTGGAAAACTTTTTACCCGCCCCGCAGGCACTGATAACAATATCGCTCACAGCCTCTCCGGAATCTTGGTTTCCACCAGATGAAAAAACCTCCAACCTGCCAACAACACCAAAACCGACAGCACGGTCGCCACCATAAAATCCAGAGGATGACGCAAAAAACCATAAATAAAAAGATCCCGCGGCGCTTCAATAAGGGCCGTCAGGGGATTCATCCGAAAAAATAATTCCCTGGCACCGTCCATAGGATACAAAACCGGCATCAAGAACATCAGAAACATCAAAAGAACCCCCACCGCCTGGGCCGTATCACGAAAAACCGCATTCATCAGCGACAAGAATAACCCCAGCCCCAGCGTCAATGCCAGAAGCGGCACCAATGCCAACAATGACCACAGCGCCCCTGCCGGGGGCACCACGTGATAGTAAACACATACCAGCGCAATCAAAACAATCTTCACGCCAAATTCAAACAAAGCCTGGGCAATGGCAGCCACCACCAAAACTTCACGCGGAAAACTGACTTTCGCAATCATATCCCCTGCTTCAACCAACGCGTTGCACGCGGCGGAAAGGCCCGTGGCCAACAACTGATACACCGCCACACCAAGCAGGGCAAATAACGGATACGGGACATCCGTCCCCCCCACCAGTACAATCCCCGCCCGCTTGAGAAAAACAAAAGTCCCCACCGCCACCGCAGGAACGATCACAGCCCAGGCCACGCCCAAAAGCGCCTGTTTATATCGCGCCGTCAACCCCCTGACAAACAGCCGGACCATCAACTCGCGCGCCTGCCAAAGTTCACGCACCATTACCGGCCAAACGCGGATCCCCAGTTTGATATCACGATTGGCGCTGTAATACTCATGTTGCATCCGAACCTCCCGAGAACGGCCGCGTGCGGCCGCGATGAAGCAGCATCCCAATATTGCGTGACGCCGCCGCTGAACGCACTGCCTTCTTAACCGGCAATTCCGGCTGTTTCGAAAACTGCGGCGAAACTAAAATCATCCCGGCCAGAAACCAATACGGCTCCATGACACGGACAAGGATAAAACTATTGGCCGTAATGGCATGAACCAGTATCCCCACGTTACCCGCCAGAAACCCCAATGCCAATCCCCGGACCAGATCATCCTGGGCACCACGGTAAATGCGCCAGACATGATATTGCAAACTCGCGATCAAAACAGCAAAAGACAAGAAACCGCACGCACCTGTTTCGACCAGATTATTGATGTACTGACTGTCCAGGAACGATCTGCCGGTAATGCCATACCCAAAAAACGGGCGCTCCAGCCAATACTGGACCGCACGCTGCCAGTCCAACCAGCGCGATGATGACGAGGGGTCCAGCTGCATGCCGAGAAAAACAACCGGCTTGATATTCGCCTGCGGCCTGGCATGAAACGTGTACATGATGCGGTCCCTCACATTATCCGGAAGAATCAAAAACGCCAGAATGCCCGCCACCATAAATGCGGCCACCAGCGGCCATTTGCGTGAAGATCTGTTATAAAAGACAAGGGCAAGACATGCCGGAACCAACGCCAGATAACTGGCGCGTGAAAGGGTGTGCAAAAAAGGCCACAATGTAAAAAGAGTTACCGCCACCATACCCACGGCCATGCGGAGCGAACGTATATGGCAGAAAATCCCCATGGCCACACACATCATCAGAACCTGATACCCACCCAGCGTATTGGGCTCACCGGTCTGTCCCTCAAAGGGTGCCGACACGCGATCAACATGCCCGATCTGACTGACAGCATACAGATTTACCGCCATAAACGTCAGAAAGAAAACCACCATATAAGCCCGGTAACGCGAACGTCCGTAACCCAGGCCCGCCACCATGAAAAAGATAATGTAGTATTCAATGTATTTAAGAACATAAAAAACGGCCTTGAGCGGATTAACATCGCCGCTGACAATCCCCTGAAACGTGGCCACAATAAAACAAACACAATAAAGGGCAATCCATCCGTTAATCGGCGTGCGCGGGACAACGTCCGTCCCCTTGTGAATGGCCGAACGCGCCAACCACCCCAGCCCCATCACAACCACCAAAAGATCTTCGATGCGGATCACCACATCACGTCGGGGCAACGAAGCCAGAACGATCTCGGGAGAGAGCAGCATCGCCACAATCAAAAATGACAGCGCGACACCAGGCTTTAAAACCGTCAGAAAGAAAACCGCCACAGCTACTGTCAAAATAAGGGGAATATTCCCCGGCGCGGAT
The DNA here is from genome assembly GCA_043798045.1 of Candidatus Omnitrophota bacterium. Classification (GTDB taxonomy): domain Bacteria; phylum Omnitrophota; class Gorgyraeia; order Zapsychrales; family Fredricksoniimonadaceae; genus Fredricksoniimonas. Next base: position 2,441 of record JAZDPD010000171.1, read on the forward strand.
GTGATCAGTTGTCCCAGCAGAAGGCCAACCATGACCAGCGCCCCAAAAACCAAAACCGGAGTTGCGGCCAGGCCAGACAATCCCCTGCGGCCGGAAAATGAATGTGTCATGTTTGGCGATTGACCCATTGCCAGAGAGAAAATGCCTTTTTTGGTTTTGCTTCAACATACTCTTTGAAATGATACGCCGATTCGCCGACCTGCTCCTCGGCCTTGATCTGATTCAGCACAATGCCCAGGATCCTGGCATTCCCCTGTTCCAACCGGGACTTGGCCATGCGCAGCATGTCCTTGGACGTTTTACCGACCTTGTAAATCATCAGAACGCCATCAACGCGGCTGACCATGGTCACAGCATCAGGCACAGGCAAAACCGGCGGACAATCAATCAGGACAATGTCAAACTCCTCGCGCAACTCATGGATAAAAGCATCAAAAAACTTCGAATTCAGAACTTCGGAAATATTATCAATGGAGTGTCCCGCCGTAAGGATGCGCAAATTATCCAGCCCCGGCATTTTCAAAACCTTGTCCACATCAAGCCCGCCGGCAATAATATCAGTCGCCCCATTCATGGCCTCTTTCCAGGTAACCTTTCCCAGCAACACATCTGTCACACCCGGCTCACGCCTGAGGCCAAGGCGCTTGTACAGCGTTGGACGACGGAGGTTGCACTCGATGAGCGCCGTCTTTTTTCCCAGCTGAGCCATCGAGATGGCAATGTTCGCGATCACCGTGGATTTCCCCTCCTGCTGCTCTGAACTTGTAAAAAGGACGACCTTATGCCCTCCACCCTTCAAAAGCTGCAGAAGATTCGTCCGCAATATCTTGAAACTCTGCGCCATGGATGAACGTGGCTCATAAAACGTGACCAGATTATCAATCTTGGGCACTTCCTTCTCCACCCCGCCTTCATTCACCAGAACCACATCATCGCTTTTCATGATCGGGATAATCCCCACCACGGACAACCCCAGTTTACGCTCCACATCCGCAATCGTTGAAACGGTCGCATCCATGCTTTCCTGCAAAAAACAGGCGGTCATGCCCAGGATGATCCCCACAACAATACTGACCAGCACATTAACCCTTGTCTTGGGCGATATCGGATCGCGTCCGACGTTAGCCGCCGACACCACGGAAACCGACTGGCTATCCGTGCTGGCCAAGGAAAGCTTGGCTTCCTGACGGTTATTCAGCAGGGTGTTATATGCATTCATCAAACGTTCCTGCTCACGGGTGGCCTTGATGTATTCGCGCTGATTCGATGACAGCGACTCCCCGTCACTATAATATTTATTGATAATGCGGTACAGCACCTCGCGCCGGCTTTCCTTAAACAGTTTCTTGAGCACCAGCGCCACATCGTTTTCCGCATCCGCATCAAAAGACTGCGATGCGTGAGACTTGATCATCCCCACAATGCGTGTTTTGGTATCCAGGATCGCGCGGTCCTTCTCCAGAACAACAGGGTGTTTCTCCGTATAATCGATCAAAAGGAGGAACCGCTCAAACTCCAGCTGCTGCAAGCGGCGCTTGAGCCCGGTAAAAATAAAACTATCCGCCAACTGCTCGGGAGTCATAAACTTCAATGTCCCGGAGGCCTTCTTGTCTTCAATCATCTGTGTGAGACTTTTTAATTCAGCATCAATGGCCAGCATCTGGCCTTCAAAGTCAAACGTGCGCTCGACGGTCATGCGGTCCAGACTGGCCTTGATCGCGGGCGTTACCTGAAAAACTTTCTCATCCTGCTTGAACTTCAGCAACAGCGCCTCGGCCTCCTCGATCTGTTTCTTGTAATCCATCAACTGCCCGTCAATATAGGCCAAAACAGCCTCCAACTGCTTCTTCTTTCCATGGGTATTCTCCATCATATACACATCGGCCACCGCACTGGCCAAAAGTTGCGCCTTCTCCGGCGTATTCGCCGTTGTATAAATAACAATAATCGATGTATCTGGAATCTGCTCCACCCGAATACGCCCCTGATACTCCATGGCCCTGGCATGAAGCGCCTGCTGCCGTTGATCGGGATCCACCGGCAAAACCTCGACCTTCTCCGCCACCTTGCTTAACATATTCAAACTCTTGAACATCCGCAGTTCCGTGCCCATATCCGGAGGCTTGGCTTCCGCACGGCTCACCGCCGCCTTAAGATCTGCCCCCAACGGCATCAAATTCTCGACCTTAAGCTCAATCGATGCCTGATAAACCGGCGTCTGGAGCCGGGTGAACATCAGGGTCGAGGCCACCACCGCCAGAAAAATTAAAACAACAGTGATGCGACGTTTTTTAATAATACGCCAATACTCACTCAGCGGCATCTCATGCAGATTGTCTGTTTGATCCATATTTCTTCCTAAAGGTTACCAGGCGTAAGTTCCCCTGTTTTTAATTGGCTGCGTGCCGCCCAAACCGTACCAGCGCATCAAAAGATTTGACGCGGTATTCCAGAAGGAATCCAAATTACTTATAAAGGATGTCGGGACATAAACAAAATCTCCCGGCTTGACCATAATATCCTCGCTACGATCACCCTTGGTAACCATCTTCCTTAAATTAAGCTTGAGAATAACAGGCTTTTCCACCGGGCCACGCACGACAATAACACTGCGCATCTCCGCCGACTGCTTGATATCACCACCCGCCGCCAGGATCGTTTCCATGACCGACATCTTGCTGTTAAGATTGTAAATTCCTGGACGCGCAACCGCCCCGAAAACCATCATCCGCCCTTCGGTATTAATCGCAATATGCGTCTGGGGCTCACGGATATACTCCCGGAGCATCATATCCACCCGCTCACGCGTCTCTTTGCGATTGAGCCCCGCCACCTTAACGGCACCCAGCAACGGCATGTATATTTCCCCGTTGGCTGACACCTTGTAGGCTGCACGATTGGCCTGTTCACGGTCCTGGAAAGACACCGTGAGTGTGTCCCCTTCAACAACCGTATAATTCACATCCTCATTATCCGATATCACCTGCAGCTGACTGGCCAGCTGCGCCCCTTCCTGGGCATAAGGATTCGCCGCAGCCTGCGCATCAGCACCGGATGCATTCTCATCCCTGACCTTTTTGCCGTAATCCAGGATCATATCCTGACGCATCGATTCGGCCACGCCGGATGACGCCGGTGCTTGCGCCACAGCACCTCCAGCCACCGCCATGCCAATGCCAACCATCAGCCACACGCCCCACAAAATATTAGGCCTCATCAAGATCCACCTGCCCTCTTGGTTTTAGGAAATATAAGACTTCTTTTTCTTTTTCAGGATCAACCACCCCACTGATATACACAAAATTCTGATGCGCCAGATCAATGATGCGCGGCGCATCCTCAACCTCCCGATTCTCATTGACCAGTATCCGCACCACAGGACGTGTCGTGGCACCGATATTCCCAGCAATCACCAGCGCCATTTCCCCGGTGTTCAAATAAACCAACACCCCCACCGGATAAATTGACATGAAATCAATGAACCGTTTAACAACCACATCATTAAAGAACAGATCTTTCTTCTTGATGATAATTTTCATGGCTTCATACGGGCTGTACGGCGCGCGAAAAACCCTTGGGTGCGTGAGGGCTTCAAAGGTGTCACATACAGCAATGATCTTCGCCCAGATATGGATCTGAGCCCCTGGAATGCCGCGCGGATACCCCTGGCCGTTCTCGCGTTCATGGATATCCGTCACCACCGAGGCGATCTTCTCCGAAAAAACAGGCCGGATAATGCCTGCCGCGATCATCGGATGCCGCTTGATATCATCTATCTCCTGGCTGCTGAGACGCTGATCTTTACGGGCAATGCTCTCAAAACCGAGCATACCAAGATCATGTGTGAATGCACAAAGCCCAAGATCAACCACATCCTCCCGCTCATACCCAAGGCTTAGCCCAAAGGCCACTGTCAAAATAACATCATTGGCAATATGTGCCGTCAAATAATTCTTGCGCGAAAAAGAATACGCCATCAGCATCAGTTCATTATACGGTTGGGCCTGGAAAGCATCCACCACCCTGCTGACAACAGAAATGATCTTTTCCCGATGCAGCGTTCCGTTCAACGTAAACGTCACGGCCGCATGAAGCTCCCGATAAAGTTCCTGCAATCCGTTATACCGCTCCAGATACGCCTCGGCCCCCTGCGCATCACCCGAGGCGGCCCTCTTCTTGCGGTAAGGACTTTCGCCCACCGGCGCCGCCTCGAAAGAAGCCGCCGAACGCGGCTGAAGGCTGTCTGCCAACGGCACAACCTCATCCTCCGGAATATCCTTCCTGCCAACAACCTTCTTCAAGCCTTTTTGAATCAATTGTGTCAAACGGACCATGATGTCCTCTCCTGATGCGCCTCGCTTGTTTCAAGAACACGCTGGATCAATTTCTCGTCTACAACTTTCCTGTTCTCCGAAAAACCCACCAGCAACGCCGTATCGGCAAGCCCGTTAACCACACGCGGGATTCCTCCGGAATGACGAAAGATCAGCCGTTTGGCCGCCTGGTCAAAAATCTCGCGGGTTGCCCCGGCAATCCTCAAACGATGATCAATGTACTGCGAACAATCCATCTCATCCAGCGGATTGATGTGATAATCGATCACAAGCCGCTGCTTGAGTTGCGGCAATCCTTTAAGACGCGCGCGCAATTCGGGCTGACCAATCAGAATCAACGTCAGCAGGAAACGGTTATTCTGCTGAAAATTCAGCAACAACCGAAGCTCCTCAAACGTTTCCAGATCCTCAATCGCCTGAGACTCATCGATAACAATAACAGTTTCTTTCTGCTCTTCCAGGTGACGATAGATCATTTCATTGAAAATATGCAACAGCTCCCCCTTGGTCTTGTAATCATGCCGGTCACCCCCCAGCTGATAAATAATCTCGACCAAAAGCTCTTTTGCCGAATACCGCGGGTTGGTCATGAGCGCCACCTCATACCGGCCCGCCCCCATCAACTCATTGAGAAACACCCGGCTCAAAACCGTTTTGCCGCAACCATACCCCCCTGTCAAAAGCATGGCACCTTTCGAATCCCGAACCGTATAAATCAGACGCAACAAGGCCTCCTCGTGCGCCTTGGAATAATAAACGTACTTCGGATCCGGTGTCAGCTCAAAAGGTTTTTCATAAAGATGCCAGTGTTGTATGTACATAGGGCCTGTTGAAAATTATGGTTTCTCTTCACGCATCTGCTCAATGGCCTTCTTCAATAAAGGCGACCGGATATCCATCGTATCAATCTTGATCTCGCCCAGATTATCCATTTGCCGGGGATTAAGAGCCCCCCCCTTAGCCTGGCCCCGAGACGGCGCCCTTTCGCTAATGGATGGCGACATGCCCTCCCTGGATTCCTCGACCGGCAAAAACGGCTCTGGCCTGGCCTTGGGTAAAACACGCGAAGAGCTCCCGTGAATCACGCCATCCGCGAATCCAGCATCTTCACGTTTGATAAAAAGTGCATCCGGCTGCACTTTGGCCGGGGCTGCAATAAAATTATTTTCCTGGGCACGAACAATGGCCTTCATCACCTTGCGAAAATGCCAGAACGCGCTTAAAAGCATCAAGCCAAAAGCCAGCCCCACGATGATAAAAAGCCCCAAGAAAAGCTTTGGCGTTAAGAACCCCTTAAGGATGCTCCAGTCACTGGACACATACCCTTCCATGGCCACAATCCACCCCTGCGGCTGAAGATAAACATACCGGATGGCATACTGGCCTTCCTGCATTTCACCGCGCGCTCGCTCCGGGTAAAAGATCCACCCGTCGCGGCGTTTTTGCATTTCATAGAGCAGTTTATGTTCATATTCCTGCCAAAGATTATCCGCTTCATCAGAACGGGGCAACCGCGGAAGAATATATTTCCCCTCGGGTGTCAAAATAAAAAGTGTATACGCCCCGAAATCACCACGCTTGGGAACCTCCCCGTTATGCGCGGCCTGCCGGGCAAACATCAGCACATCATCTTCAATATTACGCAACTGCCAACGCGTGGCATTCTTGACAAACAACACACTGGCCAACACAACAAACGCCAGCATGATAACTCCCAAAATAGCGCTTTGAATCGCCATAAACGTCACCGTACGTGAACGAATATCGTTACTCGCCATAAACTATCAATCCTTTTTACTTCCCTGCAATCCGTGCCCCACACGCATCAAAAGGAAGATGATCGTAAAAATAAAAAGCGCGTTCACAAACAGAATCGCCACACCCAGAGGGCTGTGCACTTTTTCAAGCACCAGAACATTAAGCCCCAGCACCAAGCATACCAGATAAATAAAAACAACGGCCACCACCTCACTAAAACCCAAACTCATCAACCGGTGGTGAAAATGATCTTTACCGGTAAAATCCAGCCACTGCTGAAACGTCTGGACGCTGCCATTCTTGATCCGGGCAATGGTGATATAAAACATATCAAAAATCAAGACACCCAGAATAATGGTCGGTATCCCCAGCGCCACAATAAACCCGTCGTGCGACCAGCCGCCATACAACGCCAGACAAGCCAATACAAACCCCAGAAAAGTACTCCCCCCATCCCCCAGATAAATTTTAGCCGGCTTAAAGTTCCAAACAAGAAATCCCAGGCAAGTTCCGGCCAAAATGGCTGCGACACAAGCCACCTGCGGCTGCCTCAGATATATCGCAATGAGAAAAAAGAATGTTGACGCAATAAATGTCATCCCTGCCGCCAGGCCATCCAGGCCATCAGCAAAATTAAGCGCGTTAACGATCCCCACGATCCACAACACCGTGATAATGCAGGCCAGAAGATTTCCCCACCATGTCTTGGGCATAAACGAAACAATCATACCGGCCCATATCACCAGAAACGATGCCACCAATTGACCCACAAGGCGTATCCTTGATGATAATGAACGCACATCATCCATCACCCCCATCACCCCAATAATGGTGCCGCCGACAATGATCGCCGAAAACTCTTTGCTCCAGGGAAGGTTGAAGAGCGCCACAACCCAAAACCCGATCAAAATCGCCAACCCGCCAAGGCGCGGCACAGGCTTGGTGTGAATCTTGCGCTCATTGGGCATATCCAAAACACCATACTTACGCGCCAGCGCAATCATCATGGGCGTCAATACCACAACAGCCACAACAGCCATGATAAACGGTGCAACAAACTGCAGCGCCAAACCCCAAAGATGCTGATACGCCAATATCATGCCCTTTATACCTCCTTATTTAATCAACTCCATTGCCCCTTGCAACTCATCTTTAACAGCCCTTAAATCATTGGCCTTGGCCTCAGTCTTTTGCGTTGAAACTTTCAAAGCCGCGTCTTTTTGCCGCAACGTTTCTTCCAGTTCCATCACCTTGGCCTTAAGAGCACCCAATGACGCCATCGCCCCATCTTTCTGGGACGATAACGCGGCGGCAGATGCCTGAAGCTCCTTGACCTGCGCATCACGCGCAGCCAGCTGACGATTGACTCCTGTCATTTGCTCCTGCAAAAGCGAAAGCTTGGCCTCCAAAGACTGCCTGGCCTCTCCCATGCGCTCATCCTGAGACGCCTGCACACTCGATAACTGCCCAGCCGTCTCCTGAAAACGTGCTTCAAGTGCCGACTTCTGGCTTTTTAACAACATCAATTCACCATTAATCTTTTCCTTGGCCTGAATAAGCTCCTGTTCAGCTGCCAGCTTATCCTGCCGCAGCATATCTGCATCTTTCACCAACTCTTCAGCCTTCAAAGACGCCAATGACAAACTCAAGTCATTTTGTTTTAGCTGCGCTTCCTTGGCTTCCAAAGCTTTTCGAAGAGCCGCCATTTTCTCCTGTGCCGCACGATCAGCTGCCGCCCTGGCTTGGGCCACAATGGAATCTTTTTCATCCGCACCCGCCTGAAGCTGCGCATTGAATCCACGTATCTTTTCTTCATAAGAAGATTTCATGGACTCCATCATTTTCAAAGCATCCGCTTTCGCAGACGCAAGATCTGCCTTCAGCCCATCAATTTGTTTTTGTAACGGCACCCGGGCATCCTCAAGCTTACGGGTCAAATTGACCGACAAATCCTTATTTTGCATATCCAACACAACCATTTTGCCTTCAACAGACTTGCGCAACTCCTCCTCACGGGAAAGCTTCTGAACAAAATCATTACGCTCACCGCTCAAGCGCATGATCTGAACATCCCGGTCCTTTAACGCCACATCCTTATCCGCCAGATTCTTCTGCAAGGAAAGCAGGGTATCCTCCAGCGGCTGACGCGCCTCTTCAATACGGCTCTTGATTGAATCCTGGAAACTCTTCAGTTCAGCACTGGTTTCCGCATATCGTTTGTCCACAGATCCCTTGGCCTGTTCCAACGCCGACAAACGTGTTGTCAAATCTGCATTTTTGGCCTTAAGCTCTGTCGTCAACTTCACGCGCTCATCAAGAGCCAGGGACCCGGCCTTCACCTGCTCTTTAAGCTGCACAAGCTGATTCTTCAAGGCCCCCTTTTCAGTGCCACTTTGGTCAACGGACTGTTTAAGCAATGCCAACTGACCATTCAACTCCACAATTTGCCCATCCTTATCGGCAAGCGCTGCATTCAATCGACCTGCCTGTGACTGGATCTCTGCCAACTTTGTCTCCACCGGAGCCTTAGCCTGGGCAAGCTTGACCGGAAGTCCATCTTCAAAATCCGTCACTTTGGCATTAAGTGTGGTTACCTGAACCTTAAGAGACTTCCTTTCATTTTCTGCTTCGGAAAGCCCCCTGGAAAGATCATCCCGTTTGGCAATCAAATCCTTCACCAGCTGTTCCTGCTGCTGATAAAGCCCCTGTGCCGTCTTTACCTCATTTTCCAGAAAACTGATGCGGTCATTTAAAGGAACAACCGTCTGTTTGATCTTTGAAGCTGCCAATATCTCAGAGGCCTTCAACTGATTCTCAAGATCTTTAACACGCTTTTCCAACGGATCCCTCACCTTAGCCACGCGCGCATCGATATCATTATTTGTTTTCTCCATTTGCCCCTGCACCGCCGCCACCTTAGCCTCCAATGCCAAGCGGACCTTCTTTTCATTTTCCAAAGAAGCTGTCAGCACCATCTTTTCACCTTTCACACGCGCCAATTCAGTATCGTTATCCTGAAGCTTGGCGCTGTAATCCGCCGATGTTTTTTGCAGCAAATCAATCTTCTGCTGCAAAGGCTGCTGCGCCTGCGCCAACTTCTCGGGAAAAGATGTTTCATGCGTATTAAGCGTTGCGCGCAACGATGCCACTTCACGCGCCAGAGCCTCTTTATCAGCAACAAGATTATTAACATTCTTAAGTAGCGTCTCATTCTTTCGTTCAGCCTCTGCCAACGCTGCGGTTTTAAGGCTTTCAACAGCGCTAGCCTTTTCCTGAGTATCCTTAAGCTCCTTGCTCAAGAGAGCCGACTGATCCTGCAACGCAGCAAGCTTTGCACTTAACGCATCACGCTCTTTGGCAACACCCGCTACCACCGATGCCTTGTCTTTCAACTGCCCGCTTAACCCTTCTGACTGCGCGCTTAACTGCGCCAGCTTCTCTTCGAGGGGCTTGCGCGCCTGAACAATTTTCTCGGGGATCGATGCATCCAGATCTTTAAGCTGTGCCTTGAGCTTAACAATCATTGCCTCCAAAGGCTCTTGCGCGGCCTTGACCTGCTGGGGCAGGGACACATTTAATGCCTTCAGCGATTCTTTGGCTGAAGCCAACTCCTTCTCCGTCGATGCCTTGGCCTGGCTCACACCTGAAAGCTCGGACTGTATCGCACGGTACTGATCATTAAGTTTTGCTAGTTCACTGGCTTTAGCCTGCGCATCCGCCTGTGATTGCTTTAACTGCTCTTGCGCCGCGCTTACCTTGGATTCCAGCGGCAAACGTACTGACGCCAACTGCTCCGGCATTTTATCCTGCGCGGCCTTAAGCGCGGCCTGTGCCTGTGCAAGGTTATCCGCCAACTTCGCTGACTCTGCCTGCGATGCCTTAAGCTGGGCACTGAGTGTGTCACGCTCTTTGGCAACACCCGCTACCACCGATGCCTTGTCTTTCAACTGCCCGCTCAA
>JAZDPD010000176.1:0-6773 GCA_043798045.1 Candidatus Omnitrophota bacterium
TGTCAAGAAAACAGCCAATACGTCCAAGTCGTTGCGTATGTCTGGCGATGAGCGCAAGGAAGGTGTTTTTACCGGTGGTTATGCTGTTAATCCTGTCAATGGGGAGGCAATTCCTGTCTGGACGGGTGATTATGTGCTGATGGAGTATGGCACCGGGGCTATCATGGCAGTTCCCACACACGATCAGCGTGATTTTGAATTCGCGCGTGCCCATCATTTGCCGATGCGCCTGGTGATTGAGGATCCGGCCTGTAAAGGGGTTGTTCCTGAAGCGATGGATAGGGCGTATGAGGGGGTCGGGTTTCTGGTGAATTCTGATCTTTTTGACGGAACCTCGAGCGAGGAAGCCAAACAGCGGATTGCGCAGTGGATGGAAAAAAACAAGATGGGTTGTGTGAGTGTTCACTGGCGTTTGCGCGATTGGCTTATTTCCCGCCAGCGTTACTGGGGGACGCCTATCCCGATGATTTATTGCGCGGCGTGCGGTATTGTACCAGTACCTTTTAAGGATCTTCCGGTCAGGCTTCCAGAGAATGCGCCCATCACCGGTGAAGGGGGCAGCCCCCTGGCCAAGGTGGCGGAGTTTGTTCATGTGTCGTGCCCGTCTTGCGGCAAGCCGGCTCGCCGTGAAACAGACACCATGGCTACTTTTTTTGATTCTTCATGGTATTTCTTAAGGTATTGCTCGGCCAAGAATGACCAGGCTATTTTTGATTTCAATGAAGCCAAGTACTGGATGCCGGTGGATCAGTATATCGGCGGCATTGAACATGCGATCCTGCATTTGCTTTATTCCCGGTTTTTTACAAAATTCCTTAAAGAGATCGGCATGGTGGATGTCCCGGAGCCCTTTGACAGGCTTTTGACGCAGGGGATGGTTCTCAAGGATGGTGAGGTCATGTCAAAATCCAGGGGCAATGTGGTTGATCCGGATGAGGTTATTGCCAAATTCGGTGCGGATACCTTGCGCTTGTTCATTCTTTTTGCGGCCCCTCCGGAGGATCAGCTGGAATGGAACCCCGCGGGGCTTGAGGGCAACTGGCGTTTTATCAACCGTGTCTGGAATGCCGTTGAGTCGCGTTATGTCAAAGGGGCTGTTTTAGGGCCGGTCCTTGATGTGCCGGACAAGAAGCTTGAGTTGGAACGTCATGGGGCGGTCAAGAAAGTGACCGAAGGGATGGAGGGCGGGTTTAAGTTCAATACCGCCATATCCGGTGTGATGGTTTTAATGAACGCTGTGGATAAATATTCGGTGGCTTCAGGGAATATTCATCAGCAGGCCATGCTTAACCGTGCGATTGAGACCGCGGTGCTTCTGCTGGCACCTTTTATTCCGCATGCAGCTGAAGAGCTCTGGCAGATGATGGGAAAGACCGATCGGTCGATTGCAAATGTGCCCTGGCCGGTTTATGATGAAACAGCCCTGGTGACCGATACGGTCAGGATGGTGGCGCAGGTCAATGGCAAGGTGCGGGCTGAATTTGAAGTGCCGCGCGATGCTGATGAGGTTTTCTTAAGGCCGATCGTATTGGCAGATGAGGGTGTCTTGCGTCATGTGGCTGGCAAGGAAATAAAGAAATTTATTGTGGTAAGAAATAAGCTTGTGAGCATTGTGGTTTAGAGGGCGTGTAGGGAGCGGTCGCGACCGTTCCGTACCTAGAGGTTTAATTTTTGCGTCGGAGGTGTTTTTTTATGACCGTGCGTGAGATTGCCCAATTGATGGATCATTCGCTGCTTCATCCGGCGTTGTCAGATGATGATATCCTCCGGGGTTGTGAATTGGCCCGTCAATATGAGGTTAAGGCTGTCTGCATCAAGCCGTACGCCATTCCTGTGGCCAAAGAGATCCTTAAGGGTTCGCCGGTCGCTATTTGTTCGGTGGTGGGCTTTCCCCACGGTAACAGCACGGCACAGGTCAAGCTGCGTGAATGCCAGGATGCCCTGGCGGCTGGTGCGCATGAGATTGATATGGTGATTAATATCGGTAAAGCGCATAGCGGTGCGTATGATTACGTAAAAGACGAGATCCGTGCGCTTAACCGCGCCTGTGCCCGTACCGGCTCGGCCTTAAAAGTTATTTTCGAGAATGACTTTCTTGACGATGAACAGATCATTGCGCTGTGCCAGATTTGCACTGACTTGAATGTGGCTTATGTGAAGACTTCCACTGGGTTTGGTTTTATCAAACAGCCCGGCGGCGATTTCAATTACAAGGGGGCCACGGAATATCATGTCAAACTGATGCGCCGGCACTGCGCGGCGTACATTGGCATCAAGGCCTCCGGCGGGATCCGTACGCTGGAGGATGTGCGAAAATTTCAGGCATTAGGATGTTCGCGCATTGGCTCGGCGGCTACATTTTCTATCCTGGACGAGGCCAAAAAAGAGGCAGCGCAGGGTTGACAGGTTTTTTCGACTTTTTGACAAGAATGGTCCTTCTTGGTAATATGATTTCCTTCTGATTCTTTTTTGGCCCCCGTCAAAAAAGCGCATCCGTTATCAGGGATGCTGCCATGATTCTGCTCACACCGCACGAGCGCCGCGCGCTTGTGTTTTCCTGTGCTGTTTTTTTGCTTGGGCTTTGCCTGCATGTGGTTTTCAAATTGTATCCGCGAGGGTCCGGGTATTTGACACTCCTGGATCGCCCGCCGGCACGCCTGGTGGTGGATGTTAACCGTGCAAGTTATGATGAACTGTTAAAAGTTCCGGGAGTTGGCCCCACGGTTGCCGCGCGCATTATTTATGCACGCGAGGCCAGGCGTTTCGCATCGTTGGATGAGCTGGGCGGTATTAAGGGTTTTTCCAGGAAAAACCTGGCGCGTGCGGTTGCAAGCCTTGTGGTGGGGGCACCATGATTCACCGGCCGGCTGTATTCATCGGTTTGGCATTTGTCGGCGGCATTCTGTCTTTGGATGCCATGGGGGTTGGGGTCGTGTGGGGTTTGTTGATCGTGCTGCCGGTGATGATGCTTTGTGCCGGTCGGCGGCGTTTCTGTCGCGGGATATTGGTCCTGGGTGTTGTTTTTCTGGCCGGCGCGTTTGATGCCCTGGACGCGGGGCTCTTGCCGCTTAATCATGTGGCACGGCGGCTGGATGATTTTAAGGGCCGGGATTGCGAGGTGATCTGCCGGGTCATTTCAACGCCGAGAGTTAAGGTGTCCGGCTTGTCTGCGCACCAGGATTTCTTGTGCCGCCTGGAGCGTATCCATGATGAAGTATGGCAGGGAACGGTTTTGGTTCGGTTTTATGGGGATCGGGCGTTTGCTTGCAAAGACCGTTTGCGTGTGACGGGAAAGATTTCCAGGCCGTATGTTCCTTTTCAGGCCGGGAAGCGGTCGACGCCAGATTATTATCGTCAGCAGGGCATTGATGCGCTGCTTTATGTTCGTCGGAGGGCCATGCAGGAGGTTTTGGAGTCGCATGGTTGGCCAGGTCTGGATGCGGTGATCCTGTGGGTTCGGGAATGCCTGGAAGATGTGTTCAGGAAGTATTTATCACCGGGTGAGGCGGGCTTGATGAATGCGATGCTCTTGGGGCCACGGGAAGGCATTCCGGCGCCGGTATATGATGTGTTTCGAAAAACGGGCACGGCGCACATCATTGCCATTAGCGGGATGAACATGACGTTGACCGCGGTTGGCCTCATGCTCATGCTGGGGGTGTTGCGTGTACCGCGCCGGTATAAGGCCTGGTTGGCGGCTGTGGTTTTAGGATTTTATTCCCTGATGGCGGGCAACGGAGCACCGGTGGCGCGTTCGGCCTTGATGGCGGCCGTTGTTTTGCTGAGTTTTGTTTTGGAGCGGGAAACGGATCCGTTGAATAATCTGGCATTGGCCGGGCTGGTTATCCTGGCTGCGGATCCCCGGCAGTTGTATGATGTCGGCTTTCAGCTGTCTTTTGTTTGTGTGGCTTCCTTGCTGTTTATCGCACCGCTGATTTTGCTTGCGTTTGAAGATGCGCCATGGTGCCGCGAAGGGTGGGTTCATTTCTTTGTTGAGAGTGCGTCGGTAACATTGGCAGCATATATTGGGTCGTGCGGCATTCTTTTGTATGTTTTTGGTTATGTGGCTCCGATCGGGCTTTTGGTGAATCTTCCCGTGATCCCTCTCATGGGACTGGTTACGTCCCTGGGATTTCTGGTGTTGTTATTCGGTGTGCTTATCCCTTGGATGGCCTGGCCTTTTGCCATGTGTTTGAAGGTTGTTCTTAATATTTGTGTAGGTATTTTGGCTCTGGCAAGCCGGGTGCCTGTTATCCGTGTGGAGGCGTTGCCCTGGTGGTGTCTTCTGGGCTATTATGCCGCGTTACTGGGGATGATGGTTTCTTTTCGATATTCCTTCCGGCGTTCACGCGCCTTTATTGACAAACCTTTGCCCCTGTGATACATTGGGCAAAATATTGTATGATAAAAAACAAGACACTCATTATATCTTTAACTGCATTCCTGATGGCCGCGACGGCCGTTGTGCCTGCGCATGCTTTCTGGATATGGACCCCGGAAAGCGGCAAATGGGTTAATCCAAAATATTCGGTTAAGCCTTCCCCGTCTGAGCAGCTGGTGTATGCGGATGAATTCTTCAAGATGGCCAAGTATCAAGCGGCCATGCGCGAATATAAAAAATTATTGAAGTATTATCCCAAGGCGCGTGAGGCCGCCCTGGCACAGTTTGGCGTCGGGCTTGTTTGGGAGCAGATGAAAAAGTACTGGCGTGCCGTTGAGGCATACCAGAAGGTGGTGGATCATTATCCTTTCAGTGATCTTGGCCCCAAGGTGACCGAGCGGCAGTACATTATTGCCAATCTTTTCTTGGAGGGCAAGGGCAGGGATCATGAGTTTGCCAGGTCTGTTTTGGGCACGGATTATCAGGTCCCTGAAGTTTTCCAGAAGGTGATCAGGAATGATCCGTATGGTCCGTATGCGCCTGTTTCGCAATACAAGATCGGTCTGTTTTATTTGGAAAAGGGCGAGTATCAGACGGCGCGCGATGCTTTTGAGAAAACGATCAATGATTATCCGGATTCCAAGTGGGCTGAGTCAGCCCGCTATCAGACAGCTGTGTCGGATTCCAAGCGTTCGGTTAAAGCACAGTATGACCAAAAGACAACGGCGGTGGCGGCGGCGGGTTTTGAAGAATATGTGAGGGCGAATCCCGATTCAGAACTTTCGGATGATGCAAAAAGAGAAATTGACCAGCTTCGCCTGAAAGAGGCGGAGAATAATGTTGTGATCGGTGATTATTATTGGAAAAACAAGCGTTATGTGTCTGCCAGGAAATACTGGGAAGGTGTTGTGGCCAAGTATCCTGATACGGTATGGGCAGCCAAAGCTGAGGCTAAGTTAAAAACGATCCCGGGTGATGCGAAATGAAAAAACTATTCCTGTTATTTATGGCGGTTTTAGTGGCTGGTTGCGGTTACAGCACCCGTTCGCTGCTTCCGGATAATTATCGTACGATTTATGTTCAGCCGTTTGAGAACAAGGTTGATTTTGTAGCCCAGGATAATCGCAGGATTTATGTCCCTGGTTTGGAAAACAAGGTTCGTGAGGCTGTGGTTGACCGTTATCTTTTTGATGGTAATTTGCGCATTGGAGACAAAGACCATGCGGACATTGTTTTAAAAGGGCAATTGCTTGGTTTTGACCGTGAAGAATTGCGCGTTAACACCAATGATACTGTTAAAGAATACCGTATCCGTGTGACAGGGGCTCTTATCTTGATTGAATCGGCTGACCAGAAGATTGTTTGGGAAGAGCCATCTTTCTCGGGTGAGGCTACATATTATACTTCAGGGTCGCTGGCCAAATCCGAATCCCAGGCGATTGATGAGGCATTGACAGACTTTGCCCAGCGCGCGGTGGCGCGTACCATCGAGGCCTGGTAACGCATTCCAGCGGGGATATCCCGATGCATCAACTTATTCTCGGGACCGACATCGCATTGCGCGACAAGATCCTTCATTCACTCAAAATCCGTTTTCTAAAAACACCGGCGGCGCTCAAGCTTGATTTCATGCAGATTGACGGGCATGGTCTTGAATTCAATGAACTGAAGGCGGCGCTTTTAACCGTGCCGGCCATGGCTTCCAAGCGTTTGCTGGTGATTGCACGTGCAGAGAAACTGGATGAGCGGAATCTGGAGCTTATCGAGCATGTGGCGGCTGATGCGGCTTCATGCTGTGTCATGCTCCTGGAGGCTTCTTCCTGGGACAGGCGCAGCGCTATCCGCAAGCGCCTGGCGGAGATATTCCAGGTTTCCGGCGGCGGTGAGTCTGTAAAGGTTTTTGATATTTTACAGGATCTTTCGCATGACCGGGCAGGGGTTTTGGTGCGCTTGCACAAACTTTTGGAAAATGATGCCGTTGAGAATGTGCTGGGGGCTATACGTTGGTGGTGGGCCAATAAAGTTAAGGGCAGTGTCCCGGCGGTCAGGTATAAAAAAGGCCTCCTGGTTATACAGGAGGCCGATGAACGTAATAAATTATCCGGCATGCTCTTGAAGGAGCAGGCGCTTGAAGTGGTGCTGGTTAAACTTTCTTTGCTGTTAAGAGCTTAGCGTAGCGGGCCTTGCGGCGTGATGCTGTTTTCTTGTGCAGGATGTTGCGTTTGGCCGCCTTATCAATCTTTTTATAAACACCCGGAAGCAGCGTTTCTGCTTTCTTGGCGTCGGCAGCGATGGTCACAACGAATTCCTTGATGGTCTTTCTAAGGTCCGTTTTGATGTCAAGATTGCGCATCTGGCGCGCGCGGCTTTTCTTGAGGTCTTTTAAAGATGT
>JAZDPD010000222.1:0-22560 GCA_043798045.1 Candidatus Omnitrophota bacterium
CATCCATTCATTTGTTAATTTTAATGGAGATGGCGCAACGCGGGGCGGGTCGTTGCGGGGGGTTGTGGGTCGGCTTGGGCCTGGTGCATGCACTTATGGCATTGACGTTTTCGGCGGCGGGGATTCAAATCGTTATGGCTCTAGTATATATAGGGGTGATGTTGCCCAAAGATATTTCCTTGAGTCGTATCGGGTATGTATTCATAGCTCCGCTGGCAATAATTGTGTATTATTATGCGGTCGCCATCCATTTTGTATTTTATATGCCGCGCGTGTTGGGGGGGTGTTTTAATAACACCTTCTCTTTGGAGGCGATGTTGGCTTTGCTGGCGTTGTTGATGTATACAATCAGTTCATATTTGCATAATCTAAAAGGTATCCATCAAACAGGCATTATCAGGTGGGCCGACAAGCCGGGGATCTTCTTAACGGCGGGGTATTTAACGGCCGGTATTTTGATGTGTGGAATGTATTTTCTATTGTTGGTTTTCTTTTGGATACAATCGCGTCCCATGGCACCTGGCGTTTTCTATTTTGCGTTCAGATATTTTGTGGCGCTTGTTCCGGTGGGGATCATGATCATGGTGATGGCATCTCAACGGATATGGACAGCGTTGATCCCGTTATGGAGTAAGATTTTGTTCGTTTTGCTACTGGTACTCATGCTCGCGGGACGTTTGAATTTTACGTTTCAGAAGGTTTGGATTTGGATTGGTATCTAGGAAAGTATTTTGGACGAGTGTATTGACAAGAAGACAGCTTGTGCTATATTGACAAAAATTGAGGCGAAGGCAATGTGGTCTTCTTGTGGTTTAATATTGCAAGAAGGCTTTTTTCTTTTCTTTGGCCTGTGTTATCATGTTTTAATAGTAAATTTTAAGGAAAACGCCAGCGGTATTAGCTGACGTGTTTAAACTATTTCTATCCAAGCGGGTTTATTTTCATGGTTGAAGCAGAAACAGTTAAAATGGC
The DNA here is from genome assembly GCA_043798045.1 of Candidatus Omnitrophota bacterium. Classification (GTDB taxonomy): domain Bacteria; phylum Omnitrophota; class Gorgyraeia; order Zapsychrales; family Fredricksoniimonadaceae; genus Fredricksoniimonas. The sequence continues at coordinate 973 of JAZDPD010000222.1, forward strand.
ACATCCCGAATTTCCCAACATTGTAGGCCTTGTTGCGGAATTGAATCAGGGCAATGCACTGGGACATTTTCTTCATACCTGGGAAAGTGTGATTTATGCGCTTTTGGTTGTTGGCCTTTTGGCTTATTTGGCGTATGCGGCTACGCGCAGGCGCGTGCTCGATGTGCCTGGACGGTTGCAAAGCGCGGCAGAGTTTCTGGTGACGTTCGTGGATGATTTTGTTTGCAGTGTTCTTGGTCCGCGCGGGCGCAAGTTCACGCCATTTATCGGGACGCTTTTCATCTATATTTTGGCCATGAACTACATTGGCCTCATCCCTTTTTTCAAATCACCGAATGCGGATTGGTCAACAACCATGGGGTTGGCGCTGATCGTTTTCTTTTATGTGCAGTATACAGCGTTCAAGGAACTGGGTTTCTTGGGATATTTTGATCATTTGGCTGGGCAGCCTCGAGGGGCTATGGCGGTGACGCTTGTTATGCCGGTGTTTATGTTGGTGTTGCATATTGTCAGCGAGCTTATCCGTCCATTGAGTTTGTCGTTGCGTTTGCGCAGCAATATTTACGGTGATGATATGATTCTGGCGCTTTTTGCCAGTTGGGGGCTTAAAGACGGATTCATGTGGCTTTTTCCGAATTTCATCCTGGTTTTGTTGACATCGACGATCCAGGCGGCAGTGTTCAGCATTTTGACGGTGGTTTATTTTTCGTTAATCATGAAGCCTGAAGAAGGGCATCACTAATTGAAAAAAGCGGGTTAAAAGAGGAGGAAACAATGGATTTTCATGCAGCATTAGCTTTTGGTTTACCGATTGGTCTTGGATTGGCTGCGTTGGGTGTGGGCGCAGGGTTGGGGAATGCCGTTTCAAGTGCATTACAGGCCTTGGGGCGTCAGCCGGATGCCATGGGCAAGATCATGACCCTGATGCTTTTGGGTTGTGCACTCATTGAAACAATTATCTTTTATGTCCTTGGGTTTGTGGTGTTCCCACTCATCGGCAAGATTTGAATCTTGGCGGAATGATACGTGTAAAAAAGGGTAATTATGGAACTTTTTAAATTATTGAACCCTCAGATGATCATCGCGCAAATGATTTGTTTTGCGTTGGTTTTTCTTCTTTTGAAAAAGTTTCTTTGGCGGCCTGTTTTTAGTATTCTTGAAGGACGGCGGCAGAAGATAGATGACCAGATCAAATTGATTGAAGCAACAAAGGCAGAGGCTGTCCGTTTACGTGTTGAGATGGAGAAGGCTTTGTCTAATATTGAAGAAACGGCCCAGAAGCGTTTGAGGGAAGTTGAAGCGATGGGCGAGCAGAAAACACGTGAGATGAAGGAAAAAGCGCGGCATGAAGCGGATCGTATTATTGAAGATGCCCGCAATGAACTAAGGTTTGAGCTTGTCCGTTGCCGTGAGTCGCTAAAAGGTGAAGTTGTGGATATGGTCATGACAGTTACAGAGCAGATGATCCAGGAAAAATTAACGTTTGACCAGGACAAGAAGCTTATCGAAGTTCTTTTAAACGATCTTGAGAAAACCAATGAAAGATAGGCTTGTAGCCAAAAGGTACGCTGAGGCGTATGTTCAATTTTCCAAGGACAGGATCGGTCTGCCGCGCTGCATTTCGGATATGAAAGATCTGCGTTCTGTCATGCGGCAGAATAAAGATTTGATCTCATTCTTACGTGCTCCGGAAATAGCGAAAAACGATAAGGCGGCCCTCATTGACCGGGTTCTTGGCGAAATGCTTTCTGATGAAACACGCACATTCATCAAATATCTTCTTGAAAAAAGTCGTGTTGATCTTTTGATCGAAGTGACGGATTATGTGCGTATCGTTTATTCTCACGGGGATGTGGTGGATGTTGTTTTACGCACAACTTTTCCTTTGGAGCTGGAGATTGTTGAGCGTATTAAGAATACTGTTGCTGTTTTTGCGAAAAAGAAAGTTAATCTATACCTGCAGCTTGACCCGGATCTTTTGGGCGGGGTGCAGATCATGATAGGTAATATCCTTATCGACGGATCTGTTCGTAACAGATTAATGCAACTTAAAAAACAATTGCTTCAATCAAGGATGCGCGCATGAGTCACATAAAACCTGAAGAAATATCTTCGATTTTAAAGTCGGAGCTGGAGAATTTTAAAACCCATATCAAGACCGAATCAATCGGTACGGTCATCCAGGTCGGGGATGCGATTGCCCGTGTTTACGGACTGGATAACGTTATGGTGGGTGAGATCATTGAATTCCCCAATAATGTTTTCGGGATGGCGGTCAACCTTGAAGAAGACAGTGTTGGTGTCATTATTTTTGGCCGGGATAATCCGGACAGGAATATCAAAGAAGGCGATATTGTTAAATGTACCGGGAGGATCGTTCAGGTTCCAGTAGGGGACGCTCTTAAAGGTCGTGTTGTTAATGCGTTGGGGGTTCCCATTGATGGGCGCGGGCCGATTGATACGAACCGTTTTCGCGCTGTGGAATTCGCGGCACCTGATGTTATGTCACGTCAGCCGATCAATACACCGTTGCAGACGGGAATCAAGGCGGTTGATGCCATGATTCCGATCGGACGGGGGCAGCGCGAGCTTATCATCGGTGACCGTCAAACGGGCAAGACGGCGGTGGCGATTGATGCCATTATCAATCAGAAGGGGAAAGACGTTTATTGCATTTATGTGGCGATTGGACAAAAAATCTCCAGCATTGTGGCTGTGGCAGAAACTTTGAGAAAACACGGGGCCATGGAATACACGACTATTGTGAGTGCTTCTTCACGGGCGTCTGCGTCATCACAATACCTAGCGCCCTATTCCGGTTGTGCCATGGGTGAAGAATTCATGTTCAACGGTAAGGATGTGTTGGTTGTTTATGATGATCTTTCCAAGCATGCTCAGGCCTACCGCCAGTTATCACTTTTATTGCGGCGTCCGCCGGGGCGTGAGGCGTATCCGGGCGATATTTTTTATTTGCATTCACGCTTGTTGGAGCGAGCTGCCAAGTTGTCAGATCCGTTGGGTGGTGGATCTTTGACGGCGTTGCCGATCATTGAGACGCAGGGTGGGGATATCACGAGTTATATCCCGACGAATGTTATTTCGATTACAGATGGGCAGATTTACCTTGAAGGGGATCTTTTTTATTCAGGTGTGCGTCCGGCGATTAATGTCGGACTTTCTGTTTCTCGCGTGGGGGGCAAGGCCCAGGCTAAGGCGATGCGCAAGGTGGCTAGCAAGCTGCGTCTGGATTTGGCACAGTACCGCGAACTTGTTACATTCCTTCAGTTTGGTTCTGATCTGGATAAGGCGACTCAGGATCAGATCACGCGTGGTGAACGCGTTGTTGAGGTTCTCAAGCAGGGGCAATATGTTCCATTGGCGTTGTCTCAACAGGTTCTAATTATTTCTGCGGCAGTGAACGGGTATCTGGATGATCTTCCTGTTCTTCAACTTAGAAAGTTTGAAATTGAGTTTTTGCAGCATATGGGGGAGAAATATCCTCAGGTGGCCAAGGAGATTGATGAGACAGGTGATCTTGGGGCTGTGAATACGGAGCTCCTCAAAAAGATCGTTGAGGATTTTAAGGCTGATTTTAAGAAGAAATAATCATGTCACAGCAATTGCGCCAGTTAAAATCAAGGATCCGTTCTATTGAGGGCACATGGAAAGTGACCCGTGCAATGGAAATGGTGTCCATGTCCAAGTTTAAATCCCTGGAGATGCCACTGGTCATGTCGCGCACTTATTTTGCGAAACTTGACAGCATTTTCAATAATTTGCTGTCGGTGGAGGAGAATTCATCCAATGGGTATTTCAAGACCCGAACACAGGGGGCGTTGGGCCTTGTTGTTATTACATCTGATGCGGGGTTGTGCGGGATTTACAATGATCAAGTACTCACCCAGGCTGAAACCTTTATTGCCCAGCATCCTGGTCGTGAGGTGAAGCTTTTTGTGTACGGGCGAAAAGGGGCGGGGCATTTTCGTAAAGAAAACATTCCGGTCCACAAGTATTTTCCGGGCGTTCATGGCCGTTTAAAAGTCTCTTTTCACCGGGAACTCTTTGATACGGTTATGGCTGATTATGATGCCAAACGTTTGGCAGAAGTGCATGTGTGTTATACCGTTTTTAAGAGTGCGATGAAGCATATTCCGGTTACAGAAAAGTTTCTGAACATTGAGCGAAAACCGGTCAAGGTTGACGGGAGTCCTATCATTGAGAGCGGCAGCAAGGGGATTTTACCGGATGTGTTGCCGATGTACTTGTCCAACCGGATGCGGCTGATGATGCTTGAATCTTTTACCAGTGAGCATGCGGCGCGTATGGTGGCGATGAAATCTTCCAAGGATAATGCCAAGGAACTTATGGCGGATTTGATATTACTACGTAACAAAATTAGGCAGGCAACGATCACGAAAGAAGTTATCGAGATCATTTCTTCTGCCGAAGCATTGAAAGGATAGTGGTCATGGCTACGGGGGAAATCATACAGATTGTGGGCCCGAGTGTTGATGTGCGTTTCGCGCATAACGAATTGCCCAGCCTTTTAAACGGTGTTAAGGTCGAATATCCTGATAAGAATATTGATATCATGCTAGAGGTAGCCCAACAGATCGGTAACAATACCGTTCGCTGTGTGGCATTGGCATCGACCGAGGGTCTGGTGCGCGGTATGCAGGCCAAGGACATGGGGATTCCCATCAGTGTTCCGGTAGGAATGCAGACGTTGGGCCGTATTTTTAATGTGTTGGGTAAGACCATTGACGGTAAAGGTCCTGTCATTGATTCTGGCAAGACACTTCCGATTCATCGTGAAGCGCCTAGTTTTGAGGAACAGCTTTCTATTTCCCAGATCCTTCCAACGGGCATGAAGGTGCTTGATCTTCTGGCGCCGCTTCCCAAGGGGGGCAAGATTGGACTTTTTGGCGGTGCAGGTGTTGGAAAGACAGTCATTGTCATGGAACTCATCCGTACCATTGCCAGTGAACACGGCGGTGTTTCCGTATTCGGCGGTATCGGCGAGCGTACACGCGAGGGGAATGAACTTTTCCTTGAGCTCAAAGAATCTGGTGTTATGGAAAAGACGGCACTTGTTTTCGGTCAGATGAACGAACCGCCGGGCGCGCGTTTTCGTGTCGGTCTTTCGGCATTGACCATGGCAGAGTATTTTCGTGATGTGGAGCGCAAGGATGTTCTTTTGTTTCTGGATAATGTGTATCGTTTTGTGCAGGCAGGTTCTGAGGTATCGACATTGTTGGGACGTATGCCTTCGGCGGTCGGATATCAGCCCTCACTGGCCACGGAAGTGGCGCAGTTGGAAGAGCGTATTGCCACCACACGCCAGGGATCCATCACATCTGTTCAGGCTGTTTATGTTCCGGCGGACGATTTGACAGATCCTGCACCGGCCACTGTATTTTCTCATCTTGATGCCAAGATTGTGTTGTCTCGTCAGATCGCGGAATTGGGTATTTATCCGGCGGTTGATCCGCTGGATTCCGTTTCACGTATGCTGGATCCCAATATTATCGGCGAGGAACATTATCGTGTGGCGCTGGCTGTCCAGAAAGTCCTTCAGCGGTATAAGGATTTGCGGGATATTATTTCGATTCTGGGTATTGATGAGCTTTCTGATGATGACAAGCAAACGGTTTACCGTGCGCGCAAGATTCAGAAATTTTTTTCCCAGCCGATGTTTGTTGCCGAGAACTTTACGGGCATCAAAGGCCGCTATGTGAAGCTGGAAGATACGATACGTGGTTTTGATATGATCATCAGCGGTAAGATGGACCATGTGCCGGAGCAGGCTTTTTATATGGTGGGAACGATTGAAGAAGTCCTGGAAAAGGCTAAAACGCTAAAAGCAAGTTGACCGTTATGGCGAATATTTTGCAATTAACAGTTGTTACACCAGAAAAAGTTTTGTTTAACGGAGAGATTAAGTATCTTCATGCCCCAGGTGGTGCAGGTTTCTTCGGTGTTCTGGTTGATCATGCCCCTTTGATTGCTTCTCTTAAGGCTGGTGCTTTTGAGATCCGTACACTTTCTGGAAATATCATCAAGTTTACAACAACGCATCCGGGTTTTTTTGAAGTTGTGAAGAATAAGGCTGCCATTCTTTTGGATGCGGCGGATACAGTATCTTTTCCAAAGGCATAAAACACTCATTGTCAGGGTTGACTTTTGAATGGTTTTCAGGTATCTTTTAAAGAGTAGAAAAATTGGAGAAATAGGAAGCGATTTATGGCGAATGAAAGACCTCTTACAACCGGTGAAATTGCTGATCTTTGCCATGTCCATTTAAGGACAGTGTTGCAATGGATTCATGATGGCAAGATCAAGGCTTACCGTACACCTGGTAATCATAGCCGGGTCAAGGTGGAAGATTTTATTTCATTCTTGAAGCAGTTTAATATGCCCATACCTGAAAGCTTGATGAGCCGCAGTAGCGGGCATAAGATCCTTATAGTCGATGATGATATCAATATGGTAAGTTCTGTTCGTCGTTTGTTTAAAAGAGAACCGAATTTCGAGATTGATGTGGCGTATGACGGTTTTGAGGCCGGGATCAAGTTGCTTTTATTTAAGCCAGACCTTGTTGTCCTTGATATGAAAATGCCGGGCATGAATGGTTTTGAGGTTGCGCAGAAGATCAAGCGTTCGGCCAATTGTGAGCATACCAGGATTATCGGTGTTTCAGCGTATTTTGATGATACGGATAAAGACCGTTTGCACGAGATCGGTGTTGATTTCTGTTTTGACAAGCCCTTTAATTCAACTGATCTTATCGCCAAGGCCAAAGAGGTTCTTGGCGCTTGATCCCACCTGCGTTTGTCGACCGTTTGAAATTACTGTATTCTGAAGATGATCTTAAGGTTATCCTTGATTCTTTTTCATCTTCAGTGGAAGCTTTGCCCATCCGTATTAATTCGCTTAAGTCTTCGATAGATGAAGTTGAACGTGTTTTTAAGGTTGAAGGTGTGGGTATGGTGCCGGTTCTTTGGGCGCCGGATGTCTTTATTCTAAAGAATATACACAAGGATGTTCTTTCCAGGCATGAACTGGTAAGCAACGGTAAGATTTATCAGCAGGCCCTCTCGAGCATGATGCCTGTGATTGTTCTTGATCCAAAACCGGGTGAATACATCCTTGATGCCTGTGCGGCACCCGGCAGTAAAACCACACAGTTATCCGCGATGATGCAGGCTAAGGGGCATCTTGTGGCGGTTGAGGCGGTCAAAGCCAGATTCTTTCGTCTGAAAGCTGTGGTCGATCTTTTGGGGGCTGTGAATGTTTCCTGTAAATTATGCGATGTGCGTCGATTCAGACCTTTGGATGATATTTTGTTTGATCGTATCCTGGTGGATGCCCCGTGCAGTTCCGAGGGGCGTTTTAAGTCGGATGATTCCAAAAGCACTGGTTATTGGAGTGTGCGCAAGATCAAGGAAATGAGTTTTAAGCAAAAAGGAATATTGATGAGTGCTTCCCGTCTGCTTAAACCGGGAGGGGTGTTGGTGTATGCCACCTGTACATTTGCACCAGAGGAGAATGAAGAAGTTGTTGATTGGTTTCTGCGCAAAAGCGAAGGTTTGTTTTCTCTTGAAGAGGTTTCATTACCGGGTATCTTACGGTTGCCTGGCGTGTTGCGCTGGGGGAGGGATGAATATGCAAAGGATATAATGAAATGTTGGCGGGTTAAACCCGACCAAATGTACACAGGTTTCTTTATAGCCAAGTTGAGGAAGTTATGAAATTGCCTTCGCCGATGCCCTTGAGCCTTGATAAGGCGCATAACAACAGCATTTACATGTTTCATAAGATTGATGACGCCATGCTTCGATTGCAGCTTGTGTCCCGAGGATTTGTACCTGGCGCGATCATTAAGGTGGTGCGTGCTCATGGGCGTGGGTCTGTTCTCATTGAGATCAAGCATGCGCGAATGGCCGTTGGCCGCCTTGAGGCTGTTAACATATTTGTGCTGCCGCTCACAGAGGAATGAGTATGCAGACCATAGCCCTGGTGGGTAATCCCAATTGCGGTAAGACAACGGTATTTAATGCGCTTACAGGTGCTGATCAGACCGTGGGCAATTGGCCTGGTGTGACGGTTGAACTTAAGCACGGGGCTGTTCATCTTCCGGGGGGTGTTTTTGATGTGGTTGATCTACCTGGGATTTATTCCTTGTCTGCTTCGTCATTGGATGAAACGATTGCAAGGGACTTTATCCTTCAAGAACGACCAGATTTGGTCGTTAATATTCTTGATGCTTCCAATTTGGAGAGAAACCTTTATTTGACACTGCAGCTGATTGAGATGAAGGTCCCTTGCCTGATTGTTTTGAATATGATGGACGAGGCGCATCGGCGAGGGATCAATATAGATATTAAAGCTTTGTCAAATCTTTTGGATATATGTGTTATCCCCGCCTGTGCACAAAAGGGTCAGGGGATGGATGATGTGCGGCAGGCGATAGGGTGTGCGCTAAAGACGCCGGCTCAAAGTTCGTTGTCAGTGCATTACCCTGATGAACTTGAACTGGAGCTATCCCGTCTTCAACTGGTTGTGGCTGGCTGTAAAGAGTCTTCCCGTTATGATGTTCGTTGGATGAGTTTGAAGCTCATGGAATCAGGCGAGTTTAGTATTCATTGTTCTATCCCTGATGCTGTTCAACAACAGATCGTTTTGTGCCGTCAAAGGCTTTTGGCTATTTATGGCGAGGATGCGGATATGCTGATGGCGGATGCCCGCTATGGCCTAGTGAATGCGATCACTAAAAAAGTTGTTGACCGTTCCAGGATGACAAAATTTGACGTGACGGATATGATTGACCGTTTTGTGCTCAGTCGTTTCTTTGGGGTACCATTCTTTTTGTTTGTGATGTATGGTGTGTTCTGGTTGACGATAAATCTGGGTGGTTGTTTTGTTGATTTCTTTGATATCGCGGCCGGAGCTGTTTTTGTTGATTTCTTCAAGTATTTTTTATCAGGTGTTCATGCGCCCGGGTTCTTGATAGCGCTCCTGGCGGATGGGGCCGGCGGGGGGCTCCAGACGGTGGCAACATTTATCCCGCCGATATTTTTCATGTTCCTGGCCTTGGCGGTACTTGATGATTCAGGGTATATGGCCAGGGCTGCTTTTGTCATGGACCGGGCCATGCGGTTGATTGGTTTGCCGGGGAAGGCTTTTGTTCCTTTGCTGATAGGTTTTGGATGCAATGTGCCGGCTATCCTGGCGACACGGACATTGGAAGATAAAAACGACCGCATTATCACCATCATGATGAACCCGATGATGTCATGTGGCGCGAGGCTTCCGATTTATGCTCTTTTTGCCATTGCATTCTTTCCTGATAACGGCGGAAATGTTATTTTCCTGTTGTATCTTGTTGGGATATTGATGGCAGCCCTTACGGCTCTCTTGCTTCGAAAAACCATTTTTCCGGGTAAGGGGTCTCCGTTTATTATGGAAATGCCGCCTTATCATGTTCCGACGTTCAGGGGTGTTTTCTTGCATACATGGCAGCGGTTAAAAGGTTTTATCATTAAAGCAGGGCAGGCCATTGTTGCGGTGGTGGTGGCGTTGACGATTCTTAATCATATTCCGTTGGGTAGGGATGCTGCTTTACCGGGACAGACCGCAGTATCGATACTTTCAAAGGTTGGCCGATGGATAACACCTGTCTTTAAACCCATGGGGATCAAGGACGATAATTGGCCGGCTTCTGTAGGGATTGTGACGGGGGTGATGTTTAAGGAATCGGTTATCGCAACCCTGGATTCTCTTTATGCACAAAATTCTTCGGCGTCAAAGGAGTTGGGATCGGTACCCACAGGGGCTGCTGGGGTATGGGATAAATTAAATGAGGCCTGGATCAGTGTGAAGACGAATGTCGGTAAATTACGGCTGCCGTTTGTCCCGGGTAAACGTGCTGCAATTAATGAAGATATTGTCGAGTATCATGTTCAAAGTTCGACGTATGAGGCGTTGCGTTTAAATTTTGACGGGAAAGCTGGTGCTTTTGCGTTCCTGTTGCTGATCCTTTTATATATGCCCTGCATTTCGGCTATCAGTGCTGTATATCAGGAACTTGGTTGGCGCTGGACGGTTTTTAGCGTTTGTTATATGTCGATCCTGGCCTGGTCTGTGGCAACACTTTTTTATCAGTTTGCAAGGGTTAATGTTAATCCTGCAGGCGCAGCAGGTTGGTTTTTATTTGTCATCGTTGTTTTTTCAGGTATCATTATTTTCTTAAGATTAGCTGGGGGAAGGTTTTTTAAGGTTGTGCCTTCCGGAAAATCTTCCTGTAAAACAGGCTGTTCGTCCTGTGCATCGTGTCATTAGAGGGAATTTGATGAAGTGCATGTTTTCTTGCCTGATTGCTATTGTTGCCATGGCTTCGTCAGTCTGCGCTGCGGAGTCATTGCAATTGACCAGTCCGGATATCCGGGAAGGAGATTATATTCATCATAAATTCACGTGCCAGGGTGTTAATATTTCCCCTGCGCTTGAGTTTGTGAATGTTCCTGATAAAACAAATAGCCTGGCACTCATTGTGCATGACCCTGATGCGCCTGGCGGTGATTGGGTTCATTGGGTGGTTTATAATATCCCTTCTGAAAACTATTTGATTCATCAGGGATGGACTTATGGTCTTGAAGGTCAGAATGATTTCGGGAAAGATGCCTGGGGAGGCCCATGCCCGCCTTCGGGTACGCATCATTATGTCTTTACCGGTTATGCATTGGATGAAATGCTGGATCTTAAAAAGGGGGCTACACGTCAGGAGCTTGAGGCGGTGATGAAGGGGCATGTTCTGGATAAAGGTGAATTGATAGGATTGTATGAAAAAATTTGATAGCTGTATGCCTTCTTTTGAAGGATCAAAAAAGATTTATGTATCTGGTATGTTACATGTGGATGTTCGTGTCCCTGTGCGTGAGGTGATGTTGTCCGATCCGGATATGTCTTCATTGCGTGTTTATGACGTTACGGGTCCTTTCACAGACCAGATACCTAATATAGATCTGAACAAGGGTCTTTCTGCTTTAAGGCAGGGATGGATTTCGGGTCGAGGCGATGTGATGGCTTCAGAATCCGTGCTGGTACCAGGACCTGTTTGCGTGCAGTCAGATTTTCCTCTCAAGCGAAAGTCATGGCGCGCGAAGCCGGGGCATGTTCCGACTCAAATGGCGTATGCCCGAAAAGGTGTTATTACCCAGGAAATGGAGTTTGTTGCGATCCGCGAAGGGCTTAAACCTGAATTTGTCAGGCAGGAAGTGGCGGATGGACGAGCCATTATTCCGGCAAATATCAATCATCCTGAATGTGAGCCTATGGCTATCGGGCGGAATTTTCTGACGAAGATCAATGCCAATATTGGCAATTCTGCGCTTTCATCAGGAATAGAGGAAGAGCTTGAGAAAATGCTCTGGTCCGTGCGTTGGGGTGCGGATACCGTGATGGATCTTTCAACGGGTAAGAATATTCGCGCCACACGCGAATGGATCATCCGTAATTCACCGGTACCCGTTGGCACGGTGCCGATCTATCAGGCGTTGGAGAAGGTGGGCGGCAAGGTTGAGGCGCTCTCATGGGAGGCTTACCGTGATACGCTCATTGAACAGTGTGAACAGGGTGTTGATTATTTTACCGTGCATGCAGGCGTGTTAAGCAATTTTGTTCCGCTGGCGAGGAAACGATTGACGGGCATTGTTTCCCGTGGCGGCTCGATTTTGGCCAAGTGGACACAAATACATCAAAAGGAGAATTTTCTTTATACACATTTTGAAGAAATTTGTCAGATCCTTAAGATGTATGATGTGGCATTCTCTTTGGGGGATGGCCTTCGTCCGGGGTCAACGCATGATGCCAATGATCAAGCGCAATTTGCCGAACTTAAGGTGTTGGGTGAATTGACACAGATCGCATGGAAGCACGATGTGCAGGTGATGATTGAAGGTCCGGGTCATGTGCCCATCAACAAGATTAAGGAAAACATGGACCTGCAGCTTGAGATTTGCCATGGGGCTCCTTTTTACACACTTGGCCCGTTGGTGGTGGATATGGGGGCCGGGTTTGATCATGTGACTTCTGCGATCGGTGGGGCCATGATTGGAAGTTTTGGTACGGCCATGCTTTGCTATGTGACGCCCAAGGAACATTTGGCGCTGCCGGATAAAGAAGATGTCAAAGAGGGGATCATTGTCCACAAGATTGCGGCGCATGCGGCAGATCTTGCCAAAGGGCACCCGATGGCGATTGCCCTGAATCATGCCATGTCCAAGGCTCGTTATGAATTCCGCTGGGAAGACCAGTACCGTCTGACGCTGGATCCTGCGCGCGCCCGCCGTTTTCGTGAAAGCTCGCTGGCTAATAAAGAAAATCCATCAGCCCATTGCTGCACCATGTGCGGCCCGGATTTTTGCGCCATGAAAATCACACAGGAAATCTAGTCAGATATATAGGGGGGCGTGGCTAAGAAATGTTTTCAGTATAATTGGGAAAGATAGCTTTATTGAAAATGGTTTCTGTTCTGTTGGCGGTATTCTGGGTGGTATAGAGATTGATTAGATCCATTAATTCGTCAGCGTTAACAGGCTTCACGATAAAATCATTCATGCCAACGTCGTAACAGGCATCCCGGGTTGATTTCATGGTTGATGCTGTGATGGCGATGATGGGCATCTTGGATGAAATTTCCTGCCGGATGATCAAGGTTGCTTCCACACCGCTCATGATGGGCATCAGGATGTCCATGAAGCAGATATCGAAATTCTCTTGGCGTAATGTTTCAACCGCGATTTTTCCGTTATGGCAGATTTGAATATGGTAATTGCCTTGTTTGATCAAACAATGTTTCATTATCATGGGAGTGGTATGTTCATCGTCAACGAGCAATACACGGATGGCATTTGCATTTCTTTCTGACATATATTTCTCCACATTTGCACAACTTCTATTACAACTATACCATGAGGAATTTGTTTATCGTCGGAGTTGTGTATCTAGGGAAGAAAACGTTTTCTCGATGTGTATCCGAAGGTCTATTGGTATCAATATGTTAGGTAAAAATCATATCGTTAAAAATTTTCAGAAAAGGGATGAATCCCATTGACAGGATTTGAGTAGGCGGTGAGGGAGTGTTTGCTAGATCGTTGCCAGGCGTTTGGCGCAGGCATCCAGTTCGTTCATCATACGGCTGCGAATGGTATCTGATTCTTCGATGATCTGGGGAATGAGGATGCGGTAATAAGCTATGCCGTCCACAAGGTTCTGCCGGAATTCATCGATCGTGGTATCTTTCTTTTCGGTCATGGCCGTTTTCTTATCAGCACACAATTTGGTGAACTGGTCGAGATTAAGACGTAATTCCTTGATGAACATGTGGGGTCTGTTGGGAAAAGGCATGATGTTCGTACGGCCGTAAATATGATCGATCATGTCTTTAAGCGTTACAGGTTTATTGAAATAGGCAATGTTGGGACCAGGGCATACTGCAGGAAAAGTACCAATGCGTTTTTCCTGGTCGGTGTTTTTGTAGAAACCATCACCCAGCTGGGAACAGATACAGGCTTTGGCGATAACTTTTGCAGCCTGTTTTTCGTATTCTTCCTTGGGAAGTCCCAGGGCTTTGAGGGCTTCAAGTTTAAGTTTTTGATAGGTGCGTGAGGCGGTGCATACAGGGTTCGGTGTGAATTCTGTATTGGTGGCCAGATGCCCCAGCAAGCAGGGACTTCCAGGTGTGCCGTCATTGATGAGCTGGCATTTTTTGAGTTCGCTCAAGGAGTTCTTGAGATTGTTAAAGGCTACATTCAGCGGAGATACGTCGCTAAGGAACAGGTCGTTTTCACCGGCAGCAGCTAGTTTCTCAAGCGTGTCTTTATCGATCTGGACAGCTTCAGGAACCAGAAGGAAGGGTGATCCCCAGCCGGTGGAAACGACGCCATAGTAGCGCCGAAGGAACATATCTTCATTGGCTGTTCCAATGCCGCCCTGGGCTGTCAGTCGAAAATTTAAGGGAGCGGCAGGGACAAATTTATTTTTTAATTTTAGCGCTTCAAGGTACAGGGCGCTTAATTGATCAATTAATTCCTGTTTCTTTTGTTTGAACTCTTCAAGAACAGGTCCCATCAGGTTGCCGGAACCGGCAAAAGCATGTCCACCGCAATTAAGGCCTGATTCGACGCGGAATTCAGATACCCATAAGCCTTTTTTGGCCAGGAACTTTCCCTGGGTGATGGCGGAACGGTAGTCGCTGACTTTAAGGATGATTTCTTTTTTAATGTGGCCGGAGGCATCCGCATAAAAGTCGGCAAATTCCTCAATGTATGTATAAAGTCTGCGGTTAAAGCCTGCAGAAAGCTCAATAGCAGCGGTAACCGAACTTTGGGCAAACCCGCGCATGGCGGCCAGGGCGTCAGAGAATTGTTCCGGTAAAGGATTTCCTTCACGGTCAACATTGGGGCGGTCAAGTTTGGTCATGATGTTGACATCAATGCGGCCCGGGATGATGCTGTTGCGTAATTGTTCCTGAAGGGCTTCTTTTTCTAAAGAATCCATGCTCGCAAGCATTTTTTTGTAAACATTTTTCAAGGTGGCATCATTGGACATGAATTCGAAATAACGCGAGATTTCAGATCCCGTTTCAAACGGGGACTTCTTAAGGTCCTGGACTTGTTTGGTCACAATGGTGTTGACAAGATTAAGATAAGCGCTGATGCGCCGTGCGCGCCAGTCCTCGTCAAATTTGGCGATCGGGGTATAAGGCTCGTTGTAGGTTTTTGCATAAAATTTGCGCACATCCTCGATCAAGTGGTCATCAACCAGGGAGATGACAGAAGAAATTCCATAACGCGCCACACGGATGGGCGAGTCTATGGTAAAACAGGTTCCCATGACCGGGATATGGAAAGTGTGTGCTTTTGACATAACGATTTCAACGCTCACTATAAAGGAAAGAGTATTAAAATCAAGGCATTTCTCTTAACTTTCTGCTAGAATGTCGCCATTATGAGTCAGAAATACTATCAGTATCTTACAGAAATCATTGCCGCAGATCAGATCCTGACCTTAGAGGATGTGTTACCTGTCTTGGATCTTGGTCAGTTGGATACACTGGAACTTTTGCACACGGCGTATCATTTTCGTCGTTTGTATTATGGCAAGGAGGTTGCGGTTCACATCCTCAATAATGTTCAAAATGGCCTGTGCCCCGAAGATTGCCGTTATTGCGCGCAGTCAGCTTCTTCAACCGCGCCGATTGAGTCTTACCCGATGAAATCCGATGAAGAAATACTGGCGGAAGCTGCGGCGGCGTATGCCCATGGAGCCATGCGTTATTGCATGGTTTTCTCAGGGACAGGGCCGACAGATGCGCGCATTGGGCATTTGACGAAACTTATCCGTGAGATCAAACAACGGTATCGTATTGAAGTATGTGTTTCCGCCGGGGTTATTGACCGAAACCAGGCGCGTCAGTTAAAAGAGGCGGGACTTGACCGGTTGAATCATAATTTAAATACTTCCGAAGCCTATTACCGGCATATTTGTACGTCTCATTCCTATGGGGACCGGCTGCGCACGCTGGAGGCAGCTCATGCCGAGGGGTTGGCGGTTTGTTCCGGGGTTATCATAGGGATGGGGGAAGGGCCTGAGGATGTTTATGGCATGGCCAGTCGTTTACGGCAACTGGGAGCTGAATCGATCCCGGTTAATTTCCTTATTCCGATTCCCGGGATCGCCCTTAAAGAAGCGCAGGGGTTATCGCCTGAATATTGCCTGCGCGTTTTGTGTCTTTTTCGTTTTCTTAATCCCAGGGCCGAAATCCGTATGGCCGCAGGTCGGGAGATTCATTTACGTTCGCTGGAGCCGTTGGGGTTGTATGCCGCAAACTCGCTTTTCCTGCAGGGATATCTTAATGCGCGCGGTACGCAGGATGTGCGCACACTTCAGATGATCAAAGATGCGGGTTTTTCGATTACCTCGGATGTTCCGCTGAATGAATTGATATCCGGATTATCAGTTGTTGATCCGGCGGATGGATTAAAGAATCTGGATGAACTTAGACCTTATAAGGAGAGGGAATAATGGAAGATATTGTTATCATTGGCTCTGGGCCTGCCGGGCATACGGCTGCGATTTATGCGGCGCGTGCGAATTTAAAGCCGCTGATGTTTGAGGGCATGATGGCCGGAGGCGTTGCGGCTGGCGGACAACTTACAACGACGACCGAGGTCGAGAACTTTCCAGGCTTCCCTGAAGGTGTCAGCGGGCCGGAACTTATGCAGCGCATGCGCGAGCAGTCTTTGAAGCATGGTGCCCGTATTGAAACACAGTCAGTGGAAAGGGTTGATTTTTCCAAGCGTCCTTTTCATTGTGTGACTGATGCCGGCGTTGAGGTGGAGGCCAAGGTTATTATTTTGGCAACAGGAGCTATTGCTAAAAGAATGAATATTCCGGGTGAAGATAAATTCTGGCAGCGCGGCATATCTGCCTGCGCCGTATGTGATGGGGCGCTGCCGATCTTTCGAAATAAGGTCCTTGTGGTCATCGGTGGTGGGGATTCGGCCATTGAAGAGGCTTGCCATTTGACCAAGTATGGGGCCAAAGTCATTTTAATGCATCGACGGGATGAACTCAGGGCATCCAAGGCAATGCAGCAGCGTGTGTTGGATAATCCTAAGGTTGAGATCCTCTGGAGTACGGTGCCGGTAGAGGCTTTTGGAGAGAAGTTCCTGACAGGGCTTAAGGTCAGGGATGTTAAATCAGGCATGATCAAGGATGTGGCGTGCAACGGACTTTTTTACGCGATCGGACATACGCCTAACACGGCTTTTTTAGCCGGGCAGATTGAATGTGATGAGACGGGATATATACGGACAAAACCTGGATCCATGCAGACCAGTATTGAAGGTGTTTTTGCCTGCGGGGATGTGCAGGATAAGAAATATCGTCAGGCGATTGTGGCGGCCGGATCGGGCTGCATGGCCGCGCTTGAGGCGGAGACTTATTTGAATGCCCATTGATTTCTTTGATTCGATTGCCTCTGGGTATGACCAGACCAACCGGATTTTATCTCTGGGGATGGATGGGATATGGCGGCGTAAGATGTTGGCCCATCTTCCTGCGGAAAACGGTTTGCGTGTCTTGGATGTGGCTACAGGGACGGGCGATGTGGCGATTTTGCTTGCTGCGGATTTGCGTGTGGTTGAAGTGGTGGGCATTGATGTTTCTGAAAAAATGCTGCAGCGGGTTTGTCAAAAGAAATCTGCGCATGATTTTTCAGACAAAATCCATCTGGTTCAAGGAAGCGGGTTGTTGTTGAGTTTTCCAGATAAAAGTTTTGATGTAGTTACCATTGGTTTTGGTGTTCGTAATTTCAGTGATTTAATGCAGGGGTTGAAGGAAGCTTTTCGTGTTCTTAAGCCTGCCGGAAAGATCAT
Source organism: Candidatus Omnitrophota bacterium (assembly GCA_043798045.1). GTDB lineage: Bacteria > Omnitrophota > Gorgyraeia > Zapsychrales > Fredricksoniimonadaceae > Fredricksoniimonas. The sequence goes on from JAZDPD010000222.1 coordinate 18,414, forward strand.
TATCCTTGAATTCTCCATTCCGGCGGCATTTATGTTGAGAGCCATGTACAGGTTATATTTGCAACACTTTGTTCCTCTTATCGGGGGGCTATGCACGGGGCAGCGTTTTGCGTATAATTTTCTTGTCAGGTCAATCCTTGTTTTTCCGGATGGGTACCGTTTCATGAGGATGCTGGTTCAGGTTGGATTCTTTTCAACGGGAAATCAGGGGTTGTTGGGCGGGGGGGTTACGATTTATTCTGCGGTGCGGGAACAGGAGTAAACAGGATGCAGAATGGTTTAGAAGAAGCCAGGAATGAGCTGTTGTCTTTAATCAGGAAGGAAATGGCACATCCGAAGGCGGTGGCGTCATTCCCTGTTGTTGTTCGTTTAAAAATTCCTCTTACAGGTATTGATCCGCTGGGTTGGTTGTTAGGGCTTAAGAATGACCGGAAGGTCTTTTTCAGGTCGCAGCAGATGGGAATTACCGTAGCCGGGCTTGGGTCATGTTTTGAACTTGTCAGTGACAGTTGGCACGGATTAGAAGAGCTATGGGAAGGGCTTAATGAGTTCATATCCGCGTGCCCTGATGCCAGAATCTTTACGGGCATGAGCTTTGCGCGTTCTGTGAGCGGCGCAGAATGGGATGGCTTTTCAGCGATTCATTGCATGCTCCCAGCAGTGGAGATTTATCAAGATAAGGATGGTTGCTGGCTGGCGGCCAATATGGTGCGCGGACGTGACGGGGAATCGTTTGATACAACAGCCAGGGATATTCTGGAACGGATGTACCTGATGGAGGATGTTTCACAGGGGGATACCAGGGTGTTGTCCCGTGAAGATGTTCCTGATTATGAAGACTGGGTTTGTTCATCTGAAGCGGTATTGGATGCTATTGGCCGGGGTGATTTACATAAGGTGATGCTTGCCCGGCGGTTAACATTGCAGACCGATCATTCGGAGTTGTCCGTAGCGATGCTCAAGCAATTGGTGCGTATGCCCAACAGCGATATGTCGTTTCTTTTTTCTATCAATGGCAAGACGTTCATTGCGGTTAAAATGGATCCTTTGTACCTGCGGGAGAAAATGAGTGTGGTCAGCCGTGTTGTTGTTGATGCGCGCGGGCAGAGCCAGGAGAAGGCCAAGAGGGAGCATGATGTCGTCGCGGGAGCGGTCATTGAAGTTTATCGTGAATTTTGCCGTTTTTATCAGATTGATTGTTCTTTGGACAGGGATAAGGAGTATGAGGACCTCAAGGTTTCTGGTGATCTCAATGAGGGGGCTATGGACAAGGATTTTCTCCAAGCGCTTCATCCAGCTGCCTCTGTCTGCGGTGTTCCAGCGGAGAAAGCGAGGCATTTCTTGCAGCAGTATGAGGTGTTTGATCGGGGGTGGTTTTCAGGGCCTGTCGGATTTCTTGGCAAAATGAGTTCCTGTATTGCCGTGTCATCAAAAGCCTGTCTTTTTGAACAATCGGCACTGCATGTTTTTGTAGGCGCGCCATTTATTAAAGGTTCCAGGGTGTCTTCACAGTGGGATGTCACAGGTAAACGGATGCAGGATATTCTTAATATTGCTCATGGTGCCTAGCGTTGAGCTGTGTTAATATTTTATTTATTATTTTCATGGAGATGATGGATGCGTATCCTTTTAACAAATGATGACGGTGTTCGCGCCCCCGGCATTTTGGCCATGTTCCGGCAGCTTTCCAGGTTGGGTGAGGTCACGGTGGTTGCGCCGGAGGGGGAACGGAGTTCTATATCCCAGGCGATCACGCTTAACCAGCCTGTCTATCATCACACAACTTTCTTTGAAAAGAAAATCCTTGCGCATGTTTTAAGCGGAACTCCGGCTGATTGTGTAAAATTTGGTGTGGCCAAGATTTTCAGAAAAAAACCGGACTTGATCGTGTCAGGGATTAATCATGGTTCCAATGATGGTTGTAGTGTTTTTTACTCAGGGACGGTCGGTGCGGCCAGGGAAGGTGCCCTTTTGGGAATTCCTTCGATTGCTGTGTCGCTTGATTCAGTCCGTTCTTTTGAGTTCGCGGTCGCGGCTAAAGTGGGTCTTAAGGCGGTACGTTGGGCGATCAGGCAAGGTCTTCCTAAGGGAACATTTTTGAATGTGAATATTCCTGATGTAAATGAAAAAGATATGCGCGGGCTGCTGTTGACAAGCCAGTGCCGGGTGCCGATTCATGGGGAGTTTTGTGAGCGCAAGGATCCGGCGGGGCGTCGTTACTATTGGCTTACCGGGCGTCCGCCGGCCAGGCATAAGGACAGCGGAACAGATTCTTTTGCGCTTCAGCAGAAGTTTGCGGTCATGACACCCATTTTATGTGATGCCACAGACTATAGTTTTCTGAACCAGCACCGTGGGGATAAATGTCATGATATCTGCTGATGCTGTTCTTCATGCCAGGATTTTGATTGTTGAGGATGATAAAGTCAGTCGAAAGCTTTTAGAGAACATCCTCGTTTCGTCCGGCTTCAGGAATGTACGCGCAGTCTCCAATGCCAAGCGCATCAGGATGATTTATAAAAAGTTCTTGCCTGACTTGTTGATCCTGGACCTGAATTTACCCGGGATTGACGGGTTCAGGGTCATGCAGGAATTGAAGCAGGATCATATGGATGATTATCTGCCGATCCTGGTTATTTCCTCGGAGGATGATCAAAGTGTGCATTTGCGTGCATTGGCGGGTGGTGCCAAAGACTTCTTGAACAAACCCTATGACAGGCCTAAAGTCCTTTTACGCGCAAGAAATCTGATTGAGGTGAGGTTGCTTTACCGTGAACTATGGGGTAAAAACGACGAACTTGAAAAAAGAGTTCATGAACGTACAAAGGAATTGAGGGAAAGCCGTCTGGATGTTATCCGCCGGCTTGGATTTGCGGCAGAATGCCGTGATAATGAAACGGGTCAGCATATTGTGCGCATGAGCCGTTATTGCGCTTGTGTGGCGCGTGCTATGGGGATGAGCGATGATGAGTGTGATCTTATTCTGGCGACAACGCCGCTGCACGATGTCGGCAAGATTGCTATTCCTGATGCTATCTTGCTTAAGCAAGGCTCGCTGACCCCGCAGGAATGGGAAGTGATGAAGACCCATCCGGTTGTCGGCGCCAGGATTCTTGCCGGGGCTGATTCGCCATTTTTGAAGATGGCTGAAATGATTGCCCTCCGGCATCAGGAGCGATGGGACGGTTCAGGGTATCCGGATGGCCTTAAGGGAACAAAGATTCCATTGCCAGCCAGGATTTGTGCTGTGTGTGATGTATTTGATGCGTTGACGTCTGACAGGCCTTACAAGAAGGCGTGGACCGTGGATGCGGCTGTAAAAGAAATCCGTAAGAAGAGCGGCATTCATTTTGATCCAGTGGTTGTGGATACATTTATAGCTATCCTGCCGGAAATCCGTATGGTCAAACGTGATGTTGATGCATTGACTTCATGTGGGTTTAATGCGCGCTAATGCGTCGAATTAATCCTGCCGGCATGGGTTGACCAGGGGCATTATTTGGGATATGATAAATATAGAAAGAAGGTGTTGTTATGTATATGCAAGAACAGCGGCAATTTCAGCGCATTGATGTGGCCGTAGAGGCTAAATGTAAAGCCATGGGGGATGCGCCGGGTCCGTACAAAAACATAGAGATCGTTGATATTCATCACCAGGGTTGTCGGCTTGTTGGAAGCGTGGATTTCTCGCGTGGAGAAGAAGTTTGTCTTTTGGCTGATTTTCCCCAGGAAGGACAGCTTCAATTCCAGGCTGTTGCCGCCTGGTCAAAGCCGATTTACAAGAATACTCTTTTTGAAACAGGGATGCGATTCCTTACAGATGACCGCCTTTCTGAAGAAACTTACCTGAAACTTTATCATTTTTGTTTGATTAATCAGTCAAAAGTCTAACCCTTGTGATGTTTTTGATGAGCTTTTATTGCTTGTTGAGACGCATTATTTTGCGTCTCAATATACCCGGGTGATCTCAGTGGCTTGGGTTGAATTCGTTTCATGGGTAAACACACTTTAACCCGCATTTTTCAATAGAAAGTGGTAATGCGGGTTGAACCCGGGCCTTTTCCGGATAAGAAATTGTAGAAGGCCAATTCGAAGGCGAATGCACTTTTTTGTGCAAGCGCTTGTGTCGAAAAACAGCCCGTAATGC
>JAZDPD010000243.1:0-3294 GCA_043798045.1 Candidatus Omnitrophota bacterium
GGTAAAAAGTGAGGTGAACCATGGACGCTAAAAATGATTTAATTCGTTCGCTTGATGGTGAAGGAAAGAGCCTCAGAGACATAGCCGAAGCTGTTAACCTCAGCCATGTGGCCGTCAAGAAAAGGCTGGATAGGATGAACCGTCACACAGAGAATCCTCAGCCGGACGAAAACGGGCGTATCGACACGAGCCAATATCCCAAGCTGCACAAGGCAATCTTCAAGATTGACGACATCCTTTCCGACATCCAAAGGCAGATAGGGAAACCAATAGCTATTGAAACGCCAGGGGGATGGAAAATAGACGTTAACACTGTTAACCGTTTGGAATGGGAGCACGACAATGGGAACTAATGGAGCATTGACAAAGGATAACCCGCAGCGAGCCATACGAGACAGAACTATAGCGGCTGAACGTCTCAATGGGAAAACGTATAGGGAGCTGGCAGAACAATTCGGCCTTTCCAAGTCTGCCATTCAAAACATACTGAATGACGATGAAATCCGGGATGTGATCGAGACGGGAACGAAACAGATGGTCAGCCTCGTTCCAAAAGCCGTAGGGAATTACGAACAGCTGCTGGACAGTGCCGATGAAAAAATCAAGCTACAGGCAAGCAAGGACTGTCTGCAGACGACAGGTATAATGCCGTCACACACGCAGTCCCCGGTAATGATCAACATTCTGAATCAGCAAGTCAATCCCGCACAAACCAAAGAGCTGGCGCAGATAGCGGCATTTCTTCAACACCAATGGGAATCGGACGTGATAGATGACACACCGGATGACAAGAAAGGGTAAGGCCGCGGAAGATCGTTTTTTACTTTTGGTTAACAGACAGATAATCATTGATGAATGTATCCGTTAAATCACGAACACGATCCCGACAATATGGCCATAAGTCATCCGGCGGACCATGCATTAAAAAACCACGGTTCCATGTCTTGGCCAATATAGAGGTTTCCTGGTTACGTGAAAGAAGTAAGACCCATTCTGACAAATATACTTCAGCATGCGCATACTTGAGAACTACCTTCTTTGAATCACCTCCTGTTATTTCATTTATACTTATGTCGACAACCAACCATTGAGAAGCGTCGAGATCGACTTTGATTCCGGCAAGGCGCAACTTCAGTTCAACATCTGTCTGCAATTGAGATTTTTGTGTGGCATTTAACTCCTTCCCTCCAACATAAACATCAACTGCTTTTATGCCTTTGAGAACCGCTTTATCAGCCCCAAATGTATTCCCTGCCGTCAGAAAAAACACAATGGCGAATAACAGAACTATCCGATTGATTACTTTCATGGCCTGACCTCCATTGATTGGTATTACGGCCATGTTTTCGGTTTTACGGGTCGTCCAAACTGGTCTTGGCCAACACCGAGGCCATACCCGTCAGGCTTAACCTGACCACCAGGAGGCACGGTCTGCCCATCATTGGTTTGCCATGTGAAGGGCTTTCCGGTGGCGTCAGAATTAATACCGGGGCCGTATTTATCTTGTCCATGGGGGCGTGTGAAGGTATCCCGCTGATCCCAGGATTTATCGAACCCGCTACTTTGTGCCATTAATTGGGGATTACCAAGGAAAAACAGGGCCAGTGAAATCAATACGATCTTCTTCATATTCTCCTCCATTTCAAGTTATTCTTCGATAGCTCAACAAGACCTCTATGACACAAAACCCCGCCACTCGTCTCGAGTCCGGGGTTTCGTTGCCGTTCCATAGCAACCCTCCAGCTTTGCCGCTTAGGGATTGATGAACTTAACAAACAGATTGTCAGTCGGTTTATATGCCCTTCAGGGAAGAATGTCAAACGGAAACCGTGTACGCAGCGGTAGAAAACTTTTGAAACCGGCCATGTTATACTGTAAACTGCGAACATCGTTTGATTTGACATGAGGTAATAGAGCGGACATAGCAGGGGGAAAGGCTGACGGGTCGAAAAGCCGGAAATCCCGCCGGCCTGGGCCTCATTAACAACGGGACCATTGCGGGGGATAGCAATGAAGGCAAAGGAAACGAAAGTTGAGTGGGTACGTAAGTCGTATTGGAATGAATTTATAAAGACTTACCCGAACCCTTCAGAATTCAGATCATTTGTGGCCTCAGATCCTACATTAATCAAGATATTCAATTTCTGCTCGGTTCCTTCTATTTGGGATATCAGAACATTCCCCTTTGAAATTAGAGAATTGGGAACAGTAAACGAAGAGGACCGCGATTATCTCACAGAGGCATACTGGAACGAAAAAGATAAACAAAAACAAGACTGGCTTGAATATCTGGACAACATGTTCGAGATGGTTAGTTCAACGATCTTGCTTAAGAAAAGACTTGATTCAGATAACGAGAAATTGCAATCAAAATATAATGAGGATCAGATCCTTGACATGGTTGAGTGGTGTTTCCGAAACTATATATCCGTCAACGATACAATCACTTTTAGCAATACGGAGCGCTTCCAGAGAAGGGGAGTGTGGTATCCCCGTTTTACCAGGGTTGTGCATAAGAAGGGCAAAGATGTCAGAGTAATGATTTATCATTATTTCCCGGACACCAATAATATCGAAAGTAGTTTTGAATGGGATGCTTACTGGGTTATGGCTTACCAGAAACATCGATTTGATGATTTGTTTGATAGCCCTGGAAAGACCTTTACGATTCAGCACTATTATGACGGGAAGCCATTATTGAAGACACCCTTCAAGGTATCAATAGCCAAACGATATGAACCCTTGATCAAGTCTTCGATAAAAGAAATGAAAAAAAGGGGATTGGATGATGATTTTGATATGTTGTTTCGGGAAGTGAATTTTGCATTACTTGAAGCTATAGAAAAATATGATGTGCATCGCGGACCAGTCGCAAGCCACTTTAAATTATACCTGAAGAAATATCATCCGGGAGATCTGTTTGAAAAACTTTCGGCTGAAAAAGTGGAACATTCCGGAGGCAGCCTTGATGATTTCAAAATATTCCATGATAAAGATTCCGGAAGGCGCATGGATTCTATTAGTAAAGAAGACCTTGATCCTGGCTCAAAATGGGTTACGCCTGCAAATACGAATCCAGAAGAAGAAATGATAGGACATGAAGATACTTTGCGTGAAGATGCCATTTTGAATGAAGCGCACAAAGATAAAAAACTTATGAGGATAATCGAATCAGAAGGCGCAATGAGCGTAGCGGATAGGTGAGCACGGCCCAAAATAATGATGGACAAATAATTTGATTTAGCCAAGAAGAGCGAGGGAAAGGGAAAGGAGCCCCCTCGCTTATCTTGGCCG
>JAZDPD010000108.1:0-2385 GCA_043798045.1 Candidatus Omnitrophota bacterium
TGCGCTTGATGTTACAATTTCTCTGCTCCATAGATCTCCTGTTCTTTGTTTTGTCGACTAACTTACAAAGTAACAGTTTTTGCTGATCTATGGAGCTCTTTTAAATTTTTCCTGTCGCACTTGTGATTACAATTTTCCGCCTTGTTGCCAAGGGTGATTTTATCCTGTATTTTGTTGGTATATGGGCATTGTTGAAGAACGGCTATGGCACAGTTCAAGTTTGTAGTAGAATGTCTTTTGTAAAAAAGGAGCACCTATGTCATTAAGGGCAAGTGTTGTATTGGGTCTGGCCGTATTGGCTGTGGCATTGGTTTATATTTTCGGGAGAGCTGCCGGGGCGCCGGCGGATGCGTCGCCGCTTTTGGCTAATGTCGGCGGGTACCGGATTACGGTCAATGAGTTTAAGGATGGATTTATGACATCGGCTTTTGCGGCGCGCGCGGATCGCCTTCAGGCGCGTCGGGAGTATCTGGAAACGCTCATTGATCAAAAGCTTATCCTGCTGGATGCGCAGAAACACAACCTTGACAAGACGCCGGATTTCCTGCGGTCAGTGGAAAGATTCTGGTCGCAGTCATTATTGACCGTGGCCCTGGGGAGCAAGACACTGGAGTTTCATAAGGGCAGTAACGTCAAGGATGAAGATGTTCGTCGTATCTACGATGACATGGTTAAAGATGGTGTGACAACAAAGCCGATTCAGGAAGTATATTCCCAGATCAAATGGCAGGCAGAAAAACAGGTTGAATCACAGAAGTTAAATGCCTGGATTGCCAGTTTACGCAAAGCAGCTTCGGTACGTGTTGATGAGATGATGCTGAAATCATTGAAATAAGGGGGGATGGCATGAGCCAGGAACAAGAAAAATCGAGCTATCGTCGGAAGAATATTTATATCGACAAGTCGTTTCAAACAAAATTTGTTTTGAAGTTTTGCGGGGTGGTGGCTGTCGGGGCGGCGTTCATGATCCTGTTGTTGTACATTTTGTCCCTGGGGTCAACAACGGTGTCGTTTATTCATGCGCGGGTCAAGGTGATGACAACGGCTGATTTTATCCTGCCGCTTTTGATTCAGACCGTTCTTGTGGTCATGGCCGTGGTGGCCTTGGTGTCCATTGGTGTGACGCTGATTGTTTCTCACAAGATCGCCGGGCCGCTTTTCCGGTTCAAGCAGATGTTCAAAGAGCTTTCATCCGGGAATTTCACGGCCCAGGTCCGTTTGCGTAAAGGCGATCAGCTGATGGAGGTCGCCGGTGATTTTAACCATATGATCACCGTGATGCGCGCGCATTTGCTGCAGGCCAAGACAACGCTGGCCGGCATCAAGCAGGATATGGAAGCCATCGGTGAGTTTAATGTTGATGATGGCAAGCGCAAGCGTTTTTATGAGATGCAGCATAAGGTCCTGGAGCTTGAAAAGACGATGGATTTCTTTAATTTGTGATATTTTGAGGGTTCATGTCGGATGTAATTGCTACAAATAAGAAAGCCTACCATAATTACTTTCTTGCAGATAAATGGGAGTGCGGCATTGAGTTAAAAGGCGCCGAGGTTAAGTCCATCCGTGCCGGTGAGGTTAATTTTGCAGATGCGTATGTGGGCGTTGAGAAGGAGGAGGTGTGGCTTTACCATCTTCATATTGCCCCTTATCTCCAGGCGAGTTATTTGAATACCGAGCCTGACCGCAAGCGCAGGCTTTTGATGAACCGGAAAGAAATCAAGCGTATCGCGGGCCTTTTGACCCAGCGCGGCGGGACAATCCTCCCGACAAGGATTTATATCAATAAGCGCGGGTTGGTTAAGGTTGAGATTGCGCTGGGCCAGGGTAAAAAGCTGTATGACAAGCGGGATGATATCAAACGTCGTGATTCTGACCGTCAGATGAGCCGTGCTATCCGCTGGAGCCGCTAAAAAATTCCTCTGTTAAATTCGCCAGGATGTTTTATACTGTCTTTAGTTGATGTTTTGTTCTTTAAAAATTTGGGGGTGACTTGGCTTCGACTTTTGTTGGTCAGGGTCAGGTGGCATGCCGAGGATGGTGGTTGGCCTCGTAAAATATCCATCAAAAATCAAACGCTAACGACACGTTAACGTACGACCAGGTTGCCGCGGCCTTCGCTTCTAGCGAAGCACCGGCTGGCGCCGAACTCGCCTTAGTCTAATACTAGACTAAGCCCGCGTTCAGGCAATCGCCTAATAGCCTGAAAACGGAATCCATTGGGCTGGCTTTCCTGAGGCCTTCATCAGGGAAGTGAGATCTTTGAAGGCTGGTAGCGCGCGGGTTTGTCCGCTCAAAACGCGCGCTTCGACAATAAAGACGGACTACGCATGTAGATGCTTGTCTGCTGTAACATAAGGACCCGGGTTCAAGTCCCGGCACCTCCAC
>JAZDPD010000109.1:0-2076 GCA_043798045.1 Candidatus Omnitrophota bacterium
CGTCGCATAAATGCTGGAGGCATAAGCCCGCCCCTGGGGGCTGACATAATCCTCCGACAAACCTTGCGTGAGCGCCACAATACCGCCAGGCATAAGATGCAAGCGCACTTCTTCAAAAAATTCACGACTGAATAATCGTGCGGATAACAAACTCACCGGATCCCCCGCATTGATAATGACCACATCATAACGCCCGGACGAATCCTTGAGAACACGCCGGGGATCCCCTGCCCTCAGATGAAGCCTCTCATCCTTGACCGCCGCAAAGTATTCTCTCTCCAAACGCAATGCCGCAGGATCAAGCTGAACATAATCCAGCCGCTGCAAAGGATATTTCAGCGCCTCCCGGCCTGCCTCTGAAAATCCCCCGCCGACAAGAAATACAGATTTCGGCGCTGGATGCCACAATAAGGCAGGATGAATTTCTTCGGATGATAAAGCATCCTTCCCGGTAAAAAGATGCCGGCCGTTCTCAAAAAGGCTGCGCTGCCCGCTGCGCTCAACCACCATTAAACAGCCATAATGCGTTTGTTCACTCTTGAGCACGGCATACCCGGACCAAGACACCGCACGCGACCATTGATCAAGGCCTGCGGTCAACGGCACCCAGAAAACAAAAGCCATGACCAGGCCTCCCATGGCAAATCCCGCCGCTTCAAACGCATAAACCAATACAGCATCCTCACCAAGGCGGACCAGCGCACTGAAAAGGCCTCCTGAAACTATCGCCAAGGGCAAAACCAATGCCGCACTGCCCAAAGCCACACGCCCGAAATCCGCCATGCTCCCTAAAGGAATTCCCAGCGCATGATTCAATAACCTAGCCCCGACGATCACCACCGGCAGCAGGAGAACACTTGCCGCCAGGAATCCGCCAACCCATGGCCAAGACACACGACGAAATAAAAGACTACCCAAGCCAGCCCCCACAAGCCAGGTTCCCAGGACAATGGCAAAAACAAGCTCATTGCCGCCCAGAGCCACCATCAGTTCACGGATGATCACAACCTGGGCAAGAACGGATAAAAAACCCAATAAAAAAGCGCAGGAAGCCAAAAACCCCCTGCGCTTTTCATTCAACATGCTGATAATCGTATTATTTCTTTTCATTCTGCTGATTATAAAAATCCCAAAGAACCCTGGCAGCCAGATCTCTTCCGCCCAGCCCAAACGCCAAAGCCAACGCAAAACAAATCGCGGCAAAGAAAATCTGGAACGTAGTTGTAACAAAGAATGTCGCAATATTAAGCTGTTCCAGCGCACTCACCGCCGTAAAAAGCAAGATACCACCCTTGGCAATACTCGCCAGAAGTTCAGCACGCGCAATATTGGCATTACGGGCAGCGGTTTTAACAAGGCCAGTGACAAGATTGGCCAGGAACATACCCACGATCACAACAAAAATCGTGGCCAGAACATTGGGCACATAACCCGTCACCCGTTCCAGCAGTTTAACAGCCACTTCAAGCCCGATGGCCTGCAGCGTGGTGGCAATCACAACGATCATCAGAATCCAGTAAAGAAAGGAAGCCAATAAGGTCGCTGGCGGCTGATTAGAACCACCCTTATTAAGAATATCGGATAAACCGATCTGGGATGAAAATTCATTGAACTTGATCCGTTCCAGAATCTTCTGAAGAAAACCAGAAAGTACTTTGGCAACAATCCAGCCGATTAATAAAATAACCAATGCCCCGAACAAAAACGGCAAATAAACAGCAACAGTATTAAGCATATTCGTCAACGGTACAATCACCACTTGTTTCCACCCGCCCATATACTTCCCTCCTTTAATTACGGTTTCTATTAAAATAATACGGGCTGACTGTCCGTGCACACATCTGCGTGCAACAGATGATAATCAGCTCTATTAATTATTTATAACCATATTGTACATCTGGAGTTACGAATTTTCAATGCAGAAATTCTTAATGCCTGGGAATGATACCATTGATCCTTACCCCCTCTTCCCTGGGGAGGCGAAAAAGATTTTAATTATCAAAAAGGACATCTTTGAAGAGCTATCGAGCCGTTACCATTCATTTTGTAAAAGTCTTGTTGGCCATCAAGCCAAAC
>JAZDPD010000172.1:0-4314 GCA_043798045.1 Candidatus Omnitrophota bacterium
TCTTGCGCTTAGTGTTACAATTTCTCTGCTCCATAGGTCTCCTGTTCTTTGCTTGTTCGCAACTTACAAAGTAACAGTTATTTTTCAGATCTATGGAGCTCTTTTAAATTTTTCCTGTCGCACTTGTGATTACAATTTTCCTGTGCGATTCACCCCTCACATTCTCATACAACAAACACTCCTGTCCATTCCGACGATATTCACTTACGATGCTTTCCTGAGAACCCTGCCTGTCCATATGATCCCAATAACAGCGGAACAAATATCAGTGATCAGCCTTCCCCAAAAAATCCCGTAGATACCGAAGAATTTTGCACCAAAATACGCTAAAGGGATCATTAAAACAACGACACGAATTGCATTTAGAAAAACAGACGCTATCGGCTGATGAATACCTGTCATGCAAAAACCCGCATACCGGTGCATTTCCAGAAACCCGTAACCAAAACATGTGATGTATATATATTGAACCAGAACATCCACCACTTCAGGATCAGACGAAAAAAGCCCGCCAAGTGGACGCGCCATCAACAAGAACACCATGGAAATAATACAGCCAAAAATCAAAGCGAATAACATGGTACCTTTTCGCACGGCCTTGATCCGGTCAAAGCGCCGGGCACCGTAATTCTGGGCCACGAACGGCACCAACGACATCCCCACCGTCATGGGAAACATAAAAGCAAACATCTCGATACGACTGGCAACGCCGATAGCGGCAACAGCAGCGTGGCCAAAACCGGAAGCTATCTTGATAACGACGGCGGCAGAAATCGGAGTCAAGACAGAACTTAACGTCGTGGGTATCCCGATATGAAGGATCCTCCGCCATGAGGATATGATCCGCAGACGCGAATGAGAGACAAAAGAGATCAGGCGATACTTTTTATGAATGAGATAGAATGCTGCCGCCAAGACAACCGCTTCAGAAATAACCGTGGCCAGCGCCGATCCCTGTATTCCCATCTTCGGGAATCCCCACAATCCAAAGATCATCATGGGATTAAGCGAAAAATTCACCACCGTCCCCCCAACCATGAGTAAACTCACTGCCCTGGTGTTCCCCGTGCAAATAATGATATCGGAGAACATCATTTGCAAAACCCGAATACTCAATCCGCCATACCAGATTCCCATATATTGCTGTGTAAGATCAAGAACCTCTCCGGCAGCGCCCAACCGCGTAAACAGGGGCTTTATCGTCATAAGCCCGATCACCATAAAACATAACGCCAAACCCAAAGATAAAAAAGCCGCGTGCGTCGTTATCCTGGCCGCAGTCTGTTGTTTCCCCCGACCAAGCGCGTGTGCCACTACCGTCATGGCCCCGGTTCCAAATCCTCGCAGGACAAAAGCCATAAGCATAATGACCGGAAAAGAAAACGACATCGCCGCCAACGCGTTAGTGCCAAGCCGCGAAACAAACCATGTGTCGGTCAGATTATATGCATTCATGGCAAATGTCCCGGCCAGCATCGGAACAGCCATCCGCACTACTGTCGGAAAAACACTATCTTTCACCAAAAGCGCCATATCTTCGTTTCTTTCGATTAATTTATGTCCTGAACTCTCTTTTCATCCGGTTCATACCCGACCATTTTGGCCAATTTTGCACTAACCCAAGCCCGGAATCTGTCGATATACAAAAACGCTGCCGGGACAACAATCAACGTCAGTAATGTCGAACTGATAAGCCCGCCGATAATAGCCACACCCATGCTCGTCCGCTGGCTTGATGTTGCGCTTAATCCAATGGCAACAGGAATCATCCCGGCAATGAGCGCAAAGGAAGTCATCAAGATCGGTCTTAGCCGTATTTTGCAGGCCTGGACAGTTGCCTCCGGACGACTCAACCCTTCTTTCATTTTATGGCAAATGTAATCGACGATAAGAATCGAGTTCTTACACGCCACACCCAGCAACATAATCATCCCCAGAAATGTAAACATACTCATCGACTGATGCGTTACCCAAAGGGCCACAAAAGCACCACAAATAGCCAGCGGCAACGCCAGCATAATGGCAAAGGGCGTAATAAATGATTCGTACAAACTAGCCAGAACCAAATAAATGAACAGAATCCCCATTCCCACCGCTGTCACCATAGACCCCAGCATTTCCTGATAACGTTCGGACTCGCCCCCATAGACGACGCGAACCCCATCCGGCGGGGGCAATTCGTTTTTCATCATCGCATTCACATCTCGCATCACATCTCCCAGACCAACACCGGGATTCAATCCGGCTGTAACCTGAACATACCGCCCACGATCCATGCGCTTGATCGATGCCGCTGAACGCTCTTGGCTAATGTCGGCCACATCCGTCAATTTAATGAGTCGGCCGTTAACATTGGGGACATAGATCGCGCTATAATTTTGGCTCAAATCCCTCTGCTCCGGGAGCAACCGCACACGAATGTCATACTCCTGCCCGTCCTCCCTGAACTTTGCCGGCTTATCACCCTCAATCTGGGCATGAATCTCATTCCCCAGCGTTCTTGTATTGATCCCATAAACCTTGGCCTTTTCTGCATTCAACTTGATCTGTATCTCCGGCTTTCCCAGGCGTGCATCGGAATCCACATCTTTAAGTCTTTTATCTTCATTCAACTTTGCCAAAAGTTTTAAAACATATTCATCCAGCGCCCTGGCGTTTGTCGAAACCAGATTCAACGTAAAGGGCTGGTCGCCACCACCACCGACAGGATCGTAATTGTTGACCTTCGGATTGGCTGAAGACAGAATCTTTAATTTCTCACGGAGCTCGGCTTTGGTTTTCTCCGTTGAAGCCGCACGTTCTTTTGCCTCTTTAAGTTTGACATAAATGCTGGCTTTATAAGGCTCGTTATTACTTCCACCAACCTTTAATTCCGTCAAGACCACATCGCTATTCTGATGAATGATTTCATCAGCCTGCTCACCAACACGGTTCATGGCGTCAAGATTCATTCCCGGTGAAAGTTCCAAAGAAACTGTGAACTGCCCGTTATCTGCCGTCGGCATAAAATTCAACGGCACCTTGGCCAAGGTACTACACGCCACAATAAAGATCAGAAAACTGATCAACAATGTTCGTTTGGGATACTGCACAACCCAGCGAAGAATTATTTCATAATACTTCTCGAGCCAATCCTGGAAAACGCTGAAAGCGGACAATACTCTGCCAACGGTCTTATCCCATAAGGAAGGTTTATGCTCCATATTTTTCTTTGTTGCACCAACAGCAAGGTAAGTTGACAGCATCGGGGCAATCGTCAATGAATCAAACAAGGAAATAACCATGGCAAAGCATACTGTCAATCCAAACTGACGCATGAAAGTCCCCATCATGCCACTCATAAGACCTACAGGTGCAAATGTTGAAAGGACAACCAATGTCGTTGCCACAACCGCCAGTTGAACTTCTTTTGTTCCCTGTATTGACGCCTCCCGAGGGCTCATCCCCTCTTCAATCTTTCGAAATATATTTTCTCGTACAACAATGGCATCATCAATCAAAAGGCCTACGGCCAAACTCAGCGCCAACAGGCTGATGACATTAAGTGAAAATCCGGCAACAGCCATTAAAATGAATGAACCAATCAGGGAGTTGGGAAGAGCCAACCCGGTGATAATTGTCGAACGTCCATTCGCCAAAAAGAAATAGACAACGAGAACTGTAAGAAAAATACCGATGAGAATTGTTTCCTCAACGTCTTTAATGTTATCCCGGATCTCTTCGCTGGAATCCTGCAAGACCTCGATCTTGGGCTTCCCCGTCATTAAATCAAGTGTCGGCTGAAGTTTCTTGATTTGCGCCATAACGCCATCAGCTACCGAAACAGTATTTGTCCCCGACTGACGGTATACTTCAATCAACAAGGCTTTCTTGCCGTTAACATAAACACGGGTTGTTTCATCCTGTAATGTGTCCTGAACTTTCCCCAGGTCGGCAACTCTTGTCGCAACCTCATTGTTATAAAGGCTCACCATTGTTTTGCCAATGTCATCGATACTGGAGAACTCGCCAAGGCTGCGAAAAGTTGTTTCCTTATCGCCCTGATTAACCGTACCCCCGGGAACGTTTTCTCCTGCCGATGATAAGCGGGTCGCAACATCTGTGACCGTCAATTCCCGCTCTTTCAGGATTTTGCGGTCAAGCGTGACATGGATTTCTCTCTTCCTGCCACCCATAATCTTGACTGACCCAACGTTCTCAACCCGCTCCAATTCCGGTTTTATCGTACGGTCGGCGACATCATACAGTTTTCCATCTTCCAAATCACCTGAAACAACCAACTGAAAGATAGCCTGGTCTGACGGATCCATCTTG
>JAZDPD010000035.1:0-11131 GCA_043798045.1 Candidatus Omnitrophota bacterium
TATTTCAGCGGGCGATCGCTAGGCATAGGCAAGTTCTAAATGCGATGGTATGTCTCTTGATAGTGGCTTTTCGTCAACAGGCTTTGATTTTAACGCGGCAATAAGACTTTGATAGAATTTGTCCCAGTATTCTTTCGGAGCAGGCCTGTAAACTGACACCTTGTTCCTGGAGCAAAATATTATCTGCTCTTGAATAGCGATAATAAGATCCTTAACTGCCGTATCTTCGGTTTTTCCCTGCCCGCAAATATCCATCTCAAGGCAATGAGCCACAACGCCATTCTTGTCTTTAGCTATAAGCACATGATAATTATTATTCATTTTTATCTCCGATAATTTGATAACTCAAGTATACCACATGCCACAAAATCCTAGCTGATAAATAAATGCTCATAACAAAGCCGCGGAGAGCGCCAGGTTCCAGGCCGCAACTTCTTCCGCCAGCTTTTTTCTTAAGGAAACAGTATTCGCGTTTGCGCTATGCGCCCGCCAGCAAATCACAGATTCAATAGCTTTTGATTCAACCATGAGTCCTTGCTCAATAAGTCCGCGAAACTTTTTCAACCTGCGCCTGAACCGCACAACCCCGTCAGTCGCCAGCCTGCGCCGGTCAACATACAAACGAAACCCCAGGAACTTTATCCCCTGCGCTGTTCTGTAAATTTGTGACTTTCCGGGATGAAGTTCAAGCCTGAGTCGTTCATCCAGGAAAACAGCGATCAGGGAACGTATTTCCTTAAGCCTGGTCTGATCATTCTCAAAAAGCAGAATATCATCCATATACCGGATGTAATACCGGCAGCGCAAAACATGTTTCACATAATGATCAAGCTCATGCAAATAAAGATTCGCAAAAAACTGGCTGGTAAGATTGCCAATAGGCAAGCCAACGCTGGATCCCTTGCCAAAAAGCACCGCACGGGTCTGCCCCGAAACCGGCGAGATCCTGCTCGATATTGAATGCGTCGAATCAATAATACTATCAAGAACAACCAGCACGCGCGCGTCAGCAATATGCCGACGCAGCAAACCTTTCAAAACCTCATGGTTTATCGAAGGAAAATACTTGCGGATATCCCCATGGAAACAGTATTTATTCGCACGCAGGAAACTGTGCGCACGATCCAACGCCGCGTGAGTTCCCTTGCCGGGCCGGCAGGCGTAAGAATCAAAAGAAAACTTTCTGTCCATAAAAGATTCGATCACATCATGAAAGGCATGATGTACCACCCGGTCACGGAATGGCGCGACCGAAATGTCACGGAGTTTTGGATCGCGTATCTGAAAAACGCGGTACTTTCCGGGCTTGTACCTCCCGGACTTTAAATCCTCATGCAATCGGCCGATCTTTTCTTCCATCCCCAAACGCCAAAAAGCGATGTTATTCCGAAACCTTTTCCCCAAAGCCGCGCGGTGGGCAGCCAGATAAAGATTTTCTTTCGCGATAATTTGTTCAAACAGATCAGACATCGCTTCATCCTGCAAGAAATTGTCTTGGCCAGCCGCGCGCCGTTATTGTTGTTGCGACTACTATTGTCGTTGGACGCGTTGTTGCGGTCTGCCACACGGGCGTTCGTTGTATCATTGTTCCAATTACCACCGCGAAACCCGCTTTTTCCGGCCCGAGTCCTTTGTTGATCAATCCACTCTGCCGACGCATCGGCACAATGGTACTGCCTTATTTTTCCCGAAGCATGTGCAAAATCCACATGTAGAGGCGATTCACGAATCGCCCTTGCCCGGAATAAGGAATCAAGCCTGGACATCCCCTTGTCTCATTGCCTCTCTCGCCGCCCTTAAGCGGCGAAACTCCGGCCGCATCAGCCAAAATCATTCGCTTTGCTTCATCCAACCGCCCACCATACGGCCTATCTCAAGAAATTGCTTTGCTACAAAATCATACGCCTTCACATTCACATACCCAAGATCTTTTGACAAACGCATCAACAAACGCAAAACATCCAGCTTGTAATTAACCTTGTGCAAATATTCCTTACGACGCGAACTGTACATCGCGGCCACAAGAAGTTCCAATACGTCCAAAAGTAATTTTTCAATCCGATCCGCCAACAAAAATCTTTGATCTCTCGGAAACTGGTTAATCTTGGGAATCATCCACTTGATCAAATCATAATGCTTTTCAATGACCGGAGCCAGCGTTTTTGAAATCGCGGCAGTTCCTGACGGAACTGCCGCCGGCCTACCCGTGACTTTTACAATCGCCACGGTTGGTTTCCTCACATTTAGACCTTCAACGGTTGATTCAAATGCCACCATGCAAGACTCCAAGATACCAAATAAGTTTTGTTAAGGGGATGTCCTGGCCAGCCGCGCGCCGTCAGCGCTGTTGCGACTACTACCGCCGTAGGACGCGCCGCTGCGGTCTGCCACACGGGCGAAAGGAGAATCATCGAGCCAATTACCACCGCGAAACCCGCTTCCCGTAGCACCAGTCACTTCGCCACTGCTTACACCTGGCCAGTCAGTATTAGTGGCATGACCATTGGTGGATAATGTACCATCGCCTGCTGTTCCTGTAAATAGTCTTCCGGTAGCATTTCCCACGGTCACCGTCCGTTCCCACAAATCACCGCTTAATTCCATCACACCATAATACCCTGCCCCGGAACGCGCGCGGGTGCCGTCGCTATTCGCCGCAATGCCGCCCACGCGTATCGGCCCGGAAATACTGCCGTTATACACACAATTCGCAGTAGCCAGCGCGGATTTTTCATTGATCGCACCGCTGTTAGTAGGCCCTGTCGCCGCTGAAATCGTGGTATTACCCCAGGCATACTCGCCGGCCACAGGCGATTGAGCGCCGCGCGCAGCTTTTTCAAATTCCAGTTCCGTGAATGGACGCAACCCCGACCAATCCGCAAACGCCGCTTGGTCCATCCAGCTCAGATAATTACAGGCGATCCATTTGCCATCGGTAGTCTTGTTGAGTTTTGTAATATCAGCGGCCGTAGTTGTTCCGGCATCTGCGCTCGCATCCACACCAAAGTAGGCCGGAGAAGATGATGTTTGTTTAATAAAATTACGGTACGCATTGTAATGTAAACCAGCGTCCACCCTGTTGCCCTGCTGAAGGCCAGTCAGGGTATTCAGGAACTCCGCGTATTCCTGCTGGGTGACCTCGTATTTCATCATATAAAAAGCATTGTATCCGGTAGGGAAACTGGCGTTGTCGATGGTGCCATTGGCATCGTTATCAAGGCCACCGTCGCCGTCAATGCGGATGCCGGTGCCTTCCAGTTGCGCGTCATCGTAACTATTATCCACCGTATTAACCGCATTGGATAACGATGATGTGATCTGCGGCGCACCGATAGTGCCGTCCTGCCATTTGAAATTGCCCGTTACTGCACCGTTGGGATCACCAATGTAAAAAGTGCCCGCTGGAATGTAGACCATTTCCAGGGCAAAAAGCTTTATCTTGATCACCGCGCCATCCGCCACGCTGTCAGCACCATAATCCCATAATATTTTCGCACTGGTCCAGGCGATAGAACCCGTTGCGGCAACTGAACGGTATAAAAATGCCCCCATACCGTAACTGCCGGTCACACCTACAGCCAACTGGGGGCTGGCAGGCGTACCTCCAGGAAGCGTATGGTTGCCGGCCGTCGGGTCAAGTTTGCAATGTTTCCAGGCACTCCATACCCCTCCCGAATAAACCGAGTATTTGGCAAATACCCAGGCCGCGTCCCAGTTGGCAGTAGCCGACGGCGCGCCAGCAATAAACCACGAATTATCCCAGGCAACATTAAAAACAATATTGCGCTTGCCGGAACTGCCTGCTTCCAGGGAAACACTCGATACTGCCATATTGTTGGCTAAAGCCGGAACGCAGAAAATCACAATAGCAACAAAGCACAAGATTGTTTTCTTTAACATATCTACTTTATAACCTATTAAATTAATTGAGATAATCACCCTTCAAAACTTTTACGACCCTTCTCGGTCGTAAAATACTTTTGTCGAGGACTTTTGGGTTTATCCGAAATCGTCAACGTAACCAATCCATCATCCACAAGTGGAGACACATAATCCTTAAAGACATAGACGCGATTTTTTAGACCCAAGTGTTCCATAATCTCCTTCAAAGAGCGTGGTTCCAAACAAAACCTGACCACGGCAGCCTTGTGTGGTGCTTGTATGGTACTTGTGTGATGCTTGTGTGGTACTTGTGTGATAGACGCTTCCTCAGGTTTAATTAGTGGGAATATCACTTCAAACATATTAACCCGCTTATCATCCTGAAATATGGGCCTGCCACAACCCATGCTCGTCCAGCCCTTGGTGATTTTCTCAATGCCAGAACCGGAACGGTCGGCCCAGCCAAGCAATCGAAAAACTTTGGCGATGACCGGATTGCGCGGTTCGGTCAAATGTTGTTCAATACGGTCAATCGAGAATCTCAAACACCCGGCATTACGAAAGAGAATCCTATCATCATAACATTTTACCACCGCACCCTTCGCGTCAAAATAATCCATGTGCATCAAAAGATTAACCAATGCCTCGCGCACAGCTTGTACCGATGGAGGGTCATCATTACGCGTATACCCGTCGGCTTTTAAAGCAAATGGCACAGGGATCCGCTTCCTTAACCTATCATAAATCTGGGCATACGTCTGAATAATGCCCTGCTCCGAACTGTACCGCTCAACCCAACGCGTTTGGACATCCTCACCATGCTTAGCCGGTATCACTAAGAAATCAATAAAATAAGATGGAAATTGGTTCAATATCCTGAGTTCCTTACCAAACAACAACAAGCCTGCCGCGGTCAAGCAACGCTTTTT
Source organism: Candidatus Omnitrophota bacterium (assembly GCA_043798045.1). Taxonomy (GTDB): domain Bacteria; phylum Omnitrophota; class Gorgyraeia; order Zapsychrales; family Fredricksoniimonadaceae; genus Fredricksoniimonas. The sequence continues at coordinate 4,812 of JAZDPD010000035.1, forward strand.
CTTCTTGCTCCCATCAATCGCCTGCAAACCAAGAAGCATTTCTGTTTTTCCGCAACGGGTGAAGGGATGATCCGGATGTTCCAATTTCAAGATATTCCTGAACATTTCAATCGCTTCATCGTCCAAGTCTTCAATATCAAAATCTTCCAAACGCATGCTATCGCTGGTTTTTTCGCTTGCCTCACGAAGCATACGCTCAACTTCGGGTTTAGATGCCTTCTGCGTACTTGCGCCTATGCGCACAAATGAATTGCGAATATCCCCGCCAAAATAAATCGGCTTGGCTTGACGCGGCATTTCTTCAATACGGAACACCAAGACAACCTTGCCCTCGATGCGATGGACATCTCCTTTGGAAGATAGAGGAATGTTAAACTTTTCACCGCGAAGAAGTGTAATAAAATCATTCTGGATCTTATCAGGATTTTCCACACCACTAACAACAAACTTTCCATCATCTTCTTTAATTCCAAACACGGCAAAACCGCCAAGAGTATTAGCAAAAGCCGAAATCGTTTTGGTAATATCGTCAGGAAGCGCAAGGCGAGCCTCTTTAACTTCAAAGTCATCCCATTCAATCCCGGACAACCGTTTTAACAACTGATCTTTATTCATTCAGCTTCGTCCTCTCTTGTTTGGTTCTTCACTACTGAATTTCCGCCACTACATAATTCGGATTAAACATAATTCTACGGGCATTAGTAGCGACTCCGACACTTTGCACCTGATTACCGCTAGCGGAAGGCGCGGTCTGGGTAAGGGCACCGGTGGTGGTGCTGACATAAATCATGCCCCCCACGGTCCAGCTCCATGCATCGTTACGCATATACCCTTGTGACAACACCTTCTTCTGCCCCGTACCTGTTTCCAACGCCAGCGCAGCACAAGGCATAGTAGATGCGGACGAAGCAACAGCTTCTCTCCAACTGCCAGCGGAATCCATATACAGACAAGCACCCACACCAGTGGCATTAGCTGCCACTGACATAACAGATATTATACCCCCAGCCGTCAGGTCACTAGCAGGTGAAGATTGGATACCAATATCCCCAACCACGTCCAGCTTTGCTACCGGCACAGTAGTGCCTATACCGACATTCCCATTCGAATCCACATAAATACCTGAATCTACAATTGTCGTCGATGAACCAGCCCGCGGCACGCTAAAGGTCGTCAGCCCGCTGATCGAGCCCGGCAGATTACTAAGCTGTGACCCGTCACCGTAGACTTTGCCATCAACTTCAAGATCACCGGCGATATAAGCATTGGTTGTTTTGGAAATATCAAACACATTGGGCGTGCCAGCACCGATGTGAAGTTTTGCAACAGGAGAAGTCGTGCCGATGCCCACATTCCCGTTATCCAGTACAGTCACCTTTGGCGTATAAAGGCTGTTGTCGATCTGAAAGGCTGTGCCGGTGGTTAAGCCAAAACCAACAATTTCAAGTTTGGCACTAGGCTCATAAGTGCCGATGCCAATTCTGCCATGATCATCAATGCGCATGGCTTCAATATTGTGAAATGCTCCGCTATCATCATAGTTCGTGATAAATGAAAGCTCTTCCTGATTAGTTCCACCGGTATTAACCATACGGATTGCCGCCCAGCGATCATTGCTTTTGGCAGGCTCTCCCCAAAACCTGATTTCACTAATCGTTCCATTGCCAACACTGCTTGATGGCACAAGGTTAATAAAAGAATTTGATGCCGTTTGAATTATCTCTAATTTACTACCCGGAATCGTCGTCCCTATCCCCACATTCCCCGTCCCAGAGTTGTAAACATCCTGCCCGCTCACGGTCCAGCCGGCAATGCCGCCAATGTTCGTAAGCCCTGACCCGTCGCCGTAGATCTTGCCGTCGACTTCAAGATTGCCTTTGATGAGAGCGGAATTGGAGGAAAGATCAGCAGAGCCGGATTGAGAACCAACGCCAACATGCAAATTGGCAACAGGTACGGTCGTACCAATGCCCACATAACCCGTTGAGGTCACAATCAGATAATCCCCGTGTGTGGCATTGCCGTTATTGGAGGAAACCATAAGTGCCGGGCCAGCGGCTCCAACACTGATGTCAAGCCTGGCCAACGGCCCGATTGTGCCAACGCCAACGTTGCCTGTTGTTGTTATAACCAAATGATTTGTAGCTGCACTCTCTTGTGCGCCAATACGAAGTGTCCCATCACTATAAGTTCCGAAATGACCTGTACTCGCCGAACCTTTTACCTGCAAAAATGCTTGAGAAGCCGGTCCGGCTTCAATTTTCTGCAAAACATTAACTGCTGGAGCCGAACTATAAATATGAAATTGCGCCGTCAGCGCCGTTGTGCCAATACCCACATTTCCGTTATCCAGCACTGTCACTTTAGGATTGTAAAGGCTGTCGTTAATCTGAAAGGCCGTGCCCGATGTTGAACCAGAACCGGCGATCTCAAGCTTGGCACGCAAAGCCACAGTACCTATCCCTATATTCCCGCCGGAACTAATAACACCTAACGTCGTTCCACCATTATTCTGCCATTGCATAAGATTGCCTGTCTGAGAAGAAAACTGACGAATAGTAAATGTATTTTGGCCTGTGGCAGCTGCTTGAATATATTGATTCCCAGCCACGGCTAATGTATTAACAGGTGCCGTGGTTCCTATCCCGACACACCCGCTGCTGTTAACCACAACACTGGGCAACGATGTCAGGTTGCTGCCCACACCCACACGAAACGTGCTATCCCCGGAATTAAAACCCAGGGCATAATTGGAACTTGTGCCCGCCAAAAGTGCCACATCATTCTGAAGGATCGTGTTCATATAATGCGTAAAGGTCGATGCGCCGGCCGTAAAATTCGTACTGCCGGTATCAAAGATCATCTGCCCGGTGGATTTGATCCGGGTGTCCCCGTTGGATAAAATGTGCATCTGGGCGTAACTGGTACTTTTATCATCATACCCGTAAATCTTCAGCGCATCTGAATCCGACAACTGCGAAAGCGTCAGTAAATTATCCGGGGTAGACGATGTCCCGATACCCACATCGCCTGTCCGGTAATAAATCACATTGCCCGTCTGCTCCCATATCGTGCCGCTATAGGTGATAGCCCCTCCGGTCAGTCCCACCCAATCCGAACCGTCAAAAAATTTGTAATAACGATTCGCCGTATCATAAACAAACTCGCCGGGAATCCCGCCGACCGTTGTTCCTGAAATAACCGCTGAACCATTCACATGAAGCTTCACAGACGGCGTTGCCACGCCGATGCCCATATCGCCGGTTGATGTGACCGTTAAATAATCGCCTTCAAGGGTTGAGGTGATCATCAAAGGCGGCGTTGCGCCTGATCGCTTGATCGCCAGCTGAGCCACGGGCGTGATCGTGCCAATACCCACATTGCCGGTAGACGTAACGGTCAGATAATCGCCATGCGTTGAATTGCCGTTATTGGATGAAACCATGAGAGCCGGGCCTGATATACCAACGCCAATGTCAAGTTTGGCTGAAGGAGCTATTGTGCCGATGCCGACGTTGCCATTTGTTCCGTTAATTACCATGCGGTAAGTTGCACCTGCCAAGAAATTCAAATTATTACCTAATGACCCATCATCCCATAATACACCAGCATCATTAGCCTGACCTCCACCCATAAGTAACCCACTCTCCATATTAATTGGAGTTATTATGTTAAAATAAGTATGTGTGTTACTTTCAAGTAAAATGGGCGAACCTGAATTGCCAGCAAACCCTGCTGAAGCAATCCTAATATGTAGTTTATTCGTTGGACTCGTCGTCCCGATGCCCACATTCCCGTTATCCAACACGGTCACTTTGGAATTGTAAAGGCTGTCATCAATCTGGAAAGCCGTGCCGGTGGTTGAGCCGGAACCGACAATCTCGAGTCTGGCACGCGGGGTAGTTGTGCCGATACCGACATTGCCGCTAATGACCGCCCCTCCCGTTGGTGATGCCGTTAAATAATAGCTCCCCAAAGAAAGTCCTCCGCCCACACGTAATGTTGCTCCCGCACCACTTGCATTTCCATCTCGCACAAACATATTACCAACATCAAAATATACATTTGATCCAGCAGTTCCCGTTCTTATTGCCCCAGCATTTGGAAACGAAATTGCAACACTGGTTTCACTTTTAAGTTTAATTGCCCCATTAACATCTAACTTATAACTAGGAATTGTCGTCCCAATCCCCACATTCCCATTCGCATCCACATAAATCCCGGAATCAACCACCGTCGTTGCCGATGAGGCGCGCGGCACGGCGTATGTTGTCAAGCCCGAAACCGCCCCGGTCACGCCGGTTAACTGCGACCCGTCGCCGTAGATCTTGCCGTCGACTTCAAGGTTGCCTTTGATGAGGACGGAGTTTGATGATAGATCGGCGGTGCCGCTTTGATTGCCTGCACCAACATGTAATTTGGCATTGGGCAATGTTGTACCGATACCCACACAGCCAGAAGTTGTTATTACCATTTTACTATCCGACAAATTTGCCGTAGATGCAATAGAGAAAGTTGCATTAGCATTCCCAGCATTATATAGTTGTCCCACATACCAATCTAAAGCACTTGTGGCACCAATACCCAAATATCCCGACCTGAAATTCCCATCATCTCTCCGCACCTCTATCGAAGCACCGCCATTTGCAGTGGAATTAGGATTATTAACTTTAATTGTTGTTAAACCTGTATGACTCTTGTAAACATTCAACAATACATCTGGACTTGCCGTACCAATGCCAACATTACCTGAAGATGATTTCATAACCATCCCATTGGCAACAGAACCCGAACTAAAATTCAAATCAACTACGGATTCAACGCCACCGGTTCCAATACGCAAACGGTACCATCTTTTGCTTGCGCTACCCAGATAATTATTATCATGTATCGAAGGAATAATATCACCATTAACTTCCAACGCCGCCCCGGGAATCGTCGACCCAATCCCCACATTCCCATTGGCAACCGTATAAATCCCCGAATCCACAATCGTCGTCGCAGATGAAGCGCGCGGTACGGCATACGTTGTCAGGCCGCTGATCCCGCTGACCCCGCTTAAACTAGACCCGTCCCCATAAATTTTGCCCGCGCCCAAATCAAGCGCGCCGCGCGGTGAACTTGAACCAATGCCCACGTTGCCAGATGAGGACACAACCAGATAATCGCCATTTTGCCCAACATCGGAGGAGACCATCAAAGGGGCCGTGGTGCCACCCGCCTTATTAAGCTCAAGTTTGGCCTGAGGCGTGGTTGTGCCAATGCCGTAGTTGCCGCTGCCGTCATAGGGTAAGTTGGCAGAGGTGCCGGCATGGGCTAACGGCAACAATGCCGCCATCCCGACAACCATCAGGCAAGAAGCCAGGATCGATCTGAATGCTTTATTCATTTTCCCCTTTTACCCTTGTCCGGTTTGGATTTTCGTCGTCATCCGCCCAATTGGCGGGATTGGTGACAATGTACTCGTGAATACGCGCATATGCGCCAACATTACGGATAATACGATCATAATAATTTCGTTGCCATACCGATTGATCGAATTTGGGCCAATTTGCATTCTTAACGTTACCAATATATTCATGAACAACCATCGATTTAAACGCACCAACGATATCGCCCAATGTAGGGGCGGGCCTTGTGCCCGCCCTCTTATTGAGGGCACCCACAAGGGGTGCCCCTACAACACGAGGAAAATCGATCTCGTCATCAACACCCATTTTTATAATTCCATGTATATGATTCGGCATTACCACAAATACATCCAATTTAATATTTTGAAAACGTTCCGGCAATGCTTGCCACGCCCGCTCAACCAAACGACCCACATTATTCAAACACATCACCCCATCATGAATATCACCAAAAATACACAAACCACCCTTAACACACACGGTCACGAAATAACAACCGTTCCTTGAATAATCATATCCATCCAACCGCGTCGAACACCGATGACCTGGCATACCCAATTACCTCAATGAATCACCCCTTGACAACTCCCACAAGACTCATTAATATTTGATTATAAATCAATTGTTCTTTGATTTTATTGCTAATGATGCCCCTGTAGCTCAATTGAATAGAGCGGCTCTCTAACGAAGGTGCGGATACAGGTTTGAATCCTGTCAGGGGCGTTTTAAGGGAATGCGGTTCAGGCATTAGAGAGACTGCCCACATTCCCGGGAAAATTGTAATCACAAGTGCGACAGGAAAAATTTAAAAGAGCTCCATAGATCAGCAAAAACTGTTACTTTGTAAGTTAGTCGACAAAACAAAGAACAGGAGATCTATGGAGCAGAGAAATTGTAACATCAAGCGCA
>JAZDPD010000049.1:0-8321 GCA_043798045.1 Candidatus Omnitrophota bacterium
TTCCTGTCGCACTTGTGATTACAATTTTCCTGATCCACCGCTGATGTATCCACCGCAACACCATAACCAACACCCAACCTGTCGGTAATATCTTTATTAAAAACAACCCCCTGCTTGGTTGAATCAATCCTATAAGATATGCTGGAAAGGCCAAAAAAATGCGCCACCCGCTGCCCTGATCCGCCAAAAAAGAAATAATCCACAAAATCCCCGGCCACCTCTGATGTCATTCTTCCCGTTGAAGGCAGCGTGCTCAATGAATCCCAGCGTTTCCCGGTTGTCAGCATCAACATCAACTGCTCCTGGGGCAGCTGCGGTTCAGAGGCAAGGGCAACCCTCGGTTCGCGGCGCGTGCCTCTAACTGTAATCTGAATATGTGTCCTGGCAATAAAGGATGACGCATGGATTTCCAGTTCCGGATTGCGCGGATCCCCGGTAAATATCAACCGGCTTTCCTCCAGGCGCATCAAGGAACGCGGCCCCCGAATCCAGCCTTTCTGAACAAACATCCGCCCGAATGTACCCCATAAACCGCCCATGCGCGTAAAATTCAGATCACACCGGACCGGTACATCCTGAAGAACAAACCCGTTCTGGGGAATATGATCAACAACAAAATTCCCCTTTAAAGCAGGATGCGCAAAGTCCCCCGAAAGCACAAGATCAAGATTCTTCAAAGCACCGTGGAGAATCGGTGGATTCCTGAAATGCCGGATTACTTTGCGCAAAACGGCCAAATCCAGGCTTTGCGAAAAGACATTCACATCATATTTGCTCTCACTAAAAGCACCATTGGCCACCACCGGATCCGTTGTATCACTCAAAATCCGCGCATTGATGATTTCAGTCTCCAGTCCGTTAATGGATAGCTGCCGGATACGCATATTAAGCTCCTGGATACGCACCTGGCTTCCCTCCGCCAGTACAAATGGCTGGCGAAGCTCAACATTAAAAACCCGCATCCCGCGTAAAATAGACCCCTCGACGCGCTCAAAGGTCACCTTCCCGGGCCCCAACAACCTTGATGAAAGTGAACCCACCAGAAGACTGACACCCCAGGGCGTGCATAAAAGAAATGCCGCCGCCACGGCAACCGCCATGATGAAACTGGTCAGAAATATAATAATAAAACGTATAAAACCCATAAGGCTCCAATTGATGCTCCATCTTAACGTAGGAAACTGGGACACACAAAGTTTTTATAAAAACTTTGTGTGTCCCAGTTTCCACAGATAAAACATTAATGAGCAACAACAGGTTCGGCGTGATACTTGGGGCGGCGAAGGAAAAGCACCAGCGGAATAATGACAATCAAAAGAACCGTGCACAAATAAAACGTATCCACAAACGAAAATAAACTGGCCTGGGCCAAGGCTTTCTGATAAATCACCGCATGCGCGCTCATGCTCGAGGCCGCATCGCCGGCCGCATGAACCTGCGGCAACTGGCTTACCTGCGCCAAGGCATGCTGATACTGCGGATCAAAGGGATTGGCCTGCTCCAGATAACGTGCCTGATGGTGTTGAGCCCGGCGCGCAATGACCGTTGTCACAAACGCCACGCCAAAACTTCCTCCAAGATTCCTCAAAAGATTATAAACAGCCGTGGCATTGCCCATTTCAGCCTTGGGAACACTTGATAGCGTTAAGTTCGTGAGCGTGATAAAAACCATGCCAAGGCCCACCCCCTGAACGGCACGCGCCCAGACAAGGTACTCAAACGTGCTCGAAAGACTTACCCCTGTTAAAATCCACGTAGAATACGCGCATATCATAAGCCCGGCGATAAGGATTGTCTTGGGGCTAATTTTCGTCACAAGCTTCCCGACAACCGGCATCACAAAGATCATAGCCACACCACCGGCGGCAATGGCCTGACCGGCAAGAAGGGCGTTATAACCCAACAATTTCTGCATATAGATCGGCATCACCACGATCGTGCCAAAGAGCACAAAAAATGTCATAAACATAATGGCATTACCAGAAGCAAACGCAAAATTACGAAATACCCTCAAGTTCACCACCGGCTCTTTAACCATCATCTCCACAACAACAAACAAGATCAACGCAATGACCGCAATAGCCCCCAAGGTGAGAATAAACGGTGAATTGAACCAGTCTTCCTGCTGGCCTTTATCAAGAACAATCTGAAGGCACCCCAGGCCAAGACTGATCAGAATAAGCCCCCAGTAATCAATACGATTAAGCGAAACCCGGTTCAGATAAGGAGGATCCTTGATCACCGCAGCAACCATGGCCATGGAAAAAATGCCGATCGGGATATTGATAAAAAAGATCCAGTTCCACGACCAGTTGTCCGTAATCCATCCGCCCAAGACAGGCCCCAGGATCGGCGCAAAAATAACCCCCATGCCAAAAACGGCCATGGCCATCCCATGTTCTTTGGGGGGAAATGTTTCCAAAAGGATTGTCTGGGAAATAGGCTGCAGGGCACCACCGCCAATACCCTGCAGAACGCGGAAGAAAATAAGAACAGGCAAACTCCAGGCCAAACCGCACAAGAGCGAACTGAACGTAAAAAGGGCAATGGAAAAAAGAAGATACCGCTTGCGACCAAACACGCGCGAAAGCCAGCCTGACATAGGGATCACAATGGCATTGGACACAAGATAAGATGTGATCGCCCATGTGGCCTCATCAATGCCGGCTGAAAGGCTGCCGCGGATATGATCCAGCGCAACATTGACAACCGAAGTATCCACCACCTCGATGAAAGTCGGGACGATCACAACGATGGCAATAAGCCACTTATTAACCGGTTTTCCACCGATGGTCACAACCTACTCCTCTCGAACCCTGATCTTGGCCATGACCGACATCCCCACGCGAAGTTCCTGGGCCTTATCCGAATCTTTATCCAGAACGATCTTGACCGGCACACGCTGGACCACTTTTACATAATTCCCCAACGCATTCTCCGGTGGGAATAATGTAAAAGCCGCACCTGTTCCTGCCATAAGGCTCTGCACCTTCCCTTTAAAGCTGCGGCCCGGATACGCATCCACATGCAAAAATACAGGCTGCCCGGGGTGGACATGTTCCAGTTGAGTCTCCTTGAAATTTGCCGTCACCCAAAGCTCATCCAGCGCCACAATCGCCATCATCGGCTGTCCAGGCTGGATCATATTACCTTCTTCCACGCTCTTTTTGGTCACCCACCCGTCAGCCGGTGCCACAATACGCACATAACTCCTGTTAAGCTGGGCCGCCTCAAGCATGGCTTTACGAATATCAACCTGCGCCACTTCAAGCGCAACCGCTGCCTGGGCCTGGACGATCCCTTCCTGCGCAGCGGCTAACTGAGCCCGACCAAGATCAAACCCGGTCATGGCTTTCTCAAGTTTTTCTTTCGACAGCACGCCTTGTTCAAACAAACGTTGGGCGCGCGCCTGATCAAGCTGGGCCTGCTTGAAAACAGCACACTGCACATTAAAGAATGCCTGGGCGCCATCAACCCTGGATTTGGCTTCTGCCACGCGCGCTTCCTGCGCACCAAGGCCAGCTTTGGCTTCATTCAGTTTGACTTGATAATCTGCCGGGTCAATATCAACCAGGACATCCCCCTTCTTCACAGACTGATTATCCGCCACGTAAACTTTCTGGATCATGCCTGAAATCTTTGGCGCAACAGTATGGGTACGGCCATCCACATATGCATCATCTGTGGAAACAAACGCCATGCCTGACACCACGTGCATAATCCCCAGCACCGCAACAATGGCCAGCACCACCCCTGCTATAACTCCGGCCACGCTTTTACCTTGTTGAAAGATTCTCATGATCCTCCTCCTGTCCATATATGGCAACGAGGTCTTTTCCCATCGTATAAAGGAACATGGCCTGTGCACGCTGGTATTCATAAACCCCGCTTCCTAAATCTGTTTCAGCCGCTGTGCGCAGCACCAAGGCATCCAGAAATTCCACCGAAGTCCCCGCGCCTTCGTGATAACGGATGCGCGCAACCCTGGCATTTTCATCTGCCTGCCGCACTGACGTTTCATTAAGCAGCATGCGCGCGGAAGCATTCTTCATTTCCCAATAAGCTTTTTCCACATCAAAACGCAATCGCTCTTCAAGCTGCCGGCGTTCTTCCATCAAACGCCCTTTATCCGCCCGCGCTTTGGCAACAGATGCACGGGTAAGCCCGCCATTGAACACACTAAGCTTTACCCCTACCGTGGCCTGCCAGTTATCATCCCTGGCCTGATAACGGTTATCCGCATAATTATATCCGCCGCGAACAAAAAGAGACGGCTTATCCGACGCAGCCGTTGACGCCTCATCAAAATCAGCCGCCAGTACCGCTTTATCCAGACCATGCAATTCATAACGGGAGCTCATCGCCGCTGCAATAGCATCTTTCAACAACATATCCGAAGAAACAACCGGCCATGTATTCTTGACAATCAACGGTTGATCGTCATTCCATGACAAGCACTGCTTCAATCCGGCGAACACCACTTTTTCATGGCTGCGGGCCACAATCAGTTTCTGACGCGCCTGGTTAAACCTCACCCTGACCGACAAAATCTCGTTACGCGTGGCCACCCCTTCATAATACAAAATGGCAACTTCTTTCATGTGACTGGCTAATGTCGTTAATTCATGCCGGGCCACATCCATCAGTCGCCGCGCTTGCAGCACATTAATATAGGATGCTATAACACTTAACACAACCTGATTCCTGATCCCGCCAGCCTCATCCGAAGCGCGCTGGGCCAGCATGGCGGCAGCCTTATGCCTGATACGCGTGGCCCCAAAATCAAAAACTGTCTGATAAACATCCACACCCATGGATACAAATGTCTTTTCTGATGTATTGAGCCTCTGTCCACCATTAACCGCGGCCGGCTGGTACGCATAGAAATTCTCACCGGCAAATGCACTCACCTGCGGCAACAGCGGCGAACGCGCCATCTTGACCTGGGCCTTGGCCGCATCAATCGCTTTATCGGCCATGCGCAAATCGTGACCTTGCGTCACAACACGCATGACCGCCCCAGCCAATGTCAGTGGACGCACTTCTCCGGCGAAGCTCTGCGTACAACAAAATAATGCGGCCATCACCGCATACATCAAACGCATGCTATTTCACCTTTCCTTTAGCTGGCGGCACCTGCTCTTCAAGCTTGCTGATCACCTGTCCCGCCTTTTCCAATAAACAACTAAAATCACGCACATGCATCATACTGATAATCTTTTTTTCCGGATCTGCAAATACCATCAGCTGTTCGCCGGGTTTAATATTAAACTCTTTACGCAGGTTAGCCGGAACAACAATCTGCCCCCGCTCACCCACATTAACTGATCCGAACGCTTTCCCCTTAAATATAGTCATCATAACAATCCCCCTGTGTGAAATGTATGAAACATCACATTTGAAGTATAAACTATGCCAAATAGGAAAAACAAGGCAGGGGGCAAGAAACAAACATCAGGAGAACTCTGTTATAGAATACAGGTTCAGGCAGGTTGTTTAAAAACAAACGTATTGATCATGGCTTCAACGATCTCGGCACTGACAGGTTTGACAACAAAATCGTTCATGCCAACCTCAAAACAGGTTTCCCGCGTCGTTTTCATGACGGAAGATGTGATGGCAACGATTGGAAGCTGTTGCGAAAGCTCTTCACGGATGATCTGGGTGGCCTCAACGCCGTTCATTTCAGGCATCAGGATATCCATGAAACAAATATCATATCCCGACTCACGGACCTTCTCAACAGCTTCTTTGCCGTTCTTGGCAAAATCAGCCTGACAACCCAGATGCCCGATATAACTGGCCATTAATTTTAATACAATTGGATCATCATCGACCACCAGCACACGTACATCTTTCATTTCAAAGCCTGCCATAAAGAATTCCTTCTTCTACATAGATGATATCATAGGTTACTGTACACTTCAGTATAGTCAAGAATCAACTCCAGCGCTATCAAAAGCATTTTTTCAATACAAAGGACCGTCGATCAATTCGGCTCCGGATGAACCGTCACATCCGCATCCGGCGAAATACTCCCGATGACTTTTTCAATCTCTTCGGTCAACTGATGCGCCTTTTGCAAACTCATCCCGCCATCCAGAAGAACATGCAGATCAATAAATACCTGATGCCCTGAGGTACGGATACGCACATGATGGCAATTGACAACACCGTGGATCTTTTCCGTCGCCTTGATAACCTGTTCCTCAAGGCCATCGGGCGCAGCATCCAATAAAGCATTAACAGTCCGCAAACCCATTTTCCAGCTAATTTGAACGACAATAACCGCTACCACCAGTGCCGCAATCGCATCCGCATAATGCAGAAAATCCCCACCGGGAAAGAAATTGCTCAAAGCCACGCACACCAGCCCCAGGATAACCACCGCCGAGCTCCAGATGTCCGTTGAAAAATGGAGCGCATCCGCCTCCAGGGCCTGGCTGTGATGTTTTTTTGCCACCCGCATAAGCATGCGTGAACGGGAAATATCCACCACGATCGATATGGCCATGACCACAAATGACCACACCGTCACTTCCACTTCCACCCGTCCGGTCACCAGACGTTTCACGGCTTCATGCCCGATCCAGAAACAGGTCAATAACAAAAGCACCGTCTCAAAAAGCGCGGACAAATTCTCTACCTTGCCATGGCCGTAACGATGCTCACGGTCCGCCGGTTTGGCCGATGAGCGAACCGCAAAAAAAGTCACCACGGCTGCCACTAGATCCAGTCCTGAATGCGCCGCCTCCGCCAGAATGCCCAAACTTCCTGTACTGATACCGACGACAATTTTCATGGCCACCAGCAAGAGTGCTGCCAGCACCGAACTTTGGGCCGCCTGCTGCTTTTCCTGGTCTGCCCCTAGAATCACCGCCTGTTTCTTTTTAAAGAAAAATGCCATGGGATATCACCGTCAACCTGCGGTCCTGATTTTGGAAACAAACTCCCGGCCGTAGGCAACACATTTGGCCATGGCCGCTTCATCAGGTTCCCACATATGCGTAATGCCTTCATCCATGACTTCAAAGCCTATTTCAGCAAGCGTATGATTCAAACGCTTTTGCGCCTCCCCCGACCATCCATAACAACCAAAGGCGGCCGATTTCTTGCCCTTAAACGCCAGGCCGCGCATTTCTTCCAGAAAAGCCCCTACCGATGACAAGGCGCATTTATTATGCGAGGGTGATCCGACCAGCACAGCCTTGGAACGGAATATTTCAGTGGCCACATCATTTTTATCCGACTTGGCAAGATTCATCACATTAACAACCACAGAAGCATCGGCCAAACGAATACCCTTGGCAATCTCCTCGGCCATGATACGTGTCCCGCCCCAGATCGTGTCATACACGATCACAATCCTGTTTTCCTGATAAGCATTGGCCCAGGCCGTATATTTTGTGATCGCCTTGGCCACATCCGCCCCGCGCCAACACGCCCCGTGACTGGTGCAGATCATATCCATGGGCAAATTCATCGCGAGAATTTCTTTGATCTTGGCATCAACCAATTTGCCCCAAGGTGCGATGATATTCGCGTAATATTTCATGTCTTCTTCCCACAGGATCCACGGATCCACAAGGTCCGCCCAGATAAGATCCGTGGCCATATGCTGGCCAAACGCATCATTGGAAAAAAGAATATTATCACCCGTCATATACGTGAACATGGTATCCGGCCAATGAAGCATGGCCGCTTCAATAAATTTCAATTGCTTGCCGTTACCAATATCCAGCGTATCCCCGCTGCGAACAGTCTTGAAATTCCAATCCTTGTGAAAATGCCCCTTGATGGATTTCACCCCGTTAGGCGTGCAATAAATCGGCACATCGGGAATGATCGCCATAAGTTCTTTCAACGCACCGCTGTGATCAATCTCGGCATGCTGGATCACCACCGCATCAATTTTCTTGATATCAACAACCGCCGCCAGCTCACGGATAAATTCTGAGGCAAACGGCTTCCACACCGTATCAATGAGGACGGTTTTCTCTTCCTGAATCAAATAAGCATTATAATTCGATCCAAAATGCGTGGACAGCTCGTTGCCATGGAACATGCGCAATTCCCAATCAACTTTGCCAACCCACTGAACATTATTTTTAATTAACCTGACCATACCCATCTCCATTTAATATCAAACCAACTTTAAACCCAGCCTGTAATACTTATAAAATAAAAAAACTTAATGATGAAATGCTAAATATTTTTAATTTCTGAATAATTATTTTATATTATCATTTTTTATCAAGAAATGCGGATTAAATACATCTCACTTCAACCCGCGCGAATTGTAACTCATAGTGCGACAAAAA
>JAZDPD010000097.1:0-6271 GCA_043798045.1 Candidatus Omnitrophota bacterium
TCTTGCGCTTAGTCTTACAATTTCTCTGCTCCATAGGTCTCCTGTTCTTTGCTTGTTCGCAACTTACAAAGTAACAGTTATTTTTCAGATCTATGGAGCTCTTTTAAATTTTTCCTGTCGCACTTGTGATTACAATTTTCTAAAAACATATACAAGGTGGTGTTTCAAAGCCCTGTTGATCACAAATCAATCAAATAATAATACGCGCATCAACCGCGAAAGAACCGTCTTGATTGGTGATGAGCGGATTAATATCCACTTCCTTGACGTGCTCAGCAATTTTCTGAACCGCCATCAAGGTCTTGACAATCGATTCCTTATGCGCGCCCTGCCCGCGGTAACCATCCAGGAGTTTCTTGGCCTTGATCTCACCGATCAAACGATGGGCTTCACCCTCGCTAAAAGGCACAATACGGAAAGACACATCCTTAAGGACCTCAACAAAAATCCCGCCCAGACCAAACATGACAGCCGGTCCGAACTGCGGGTCCTTGTTCATACCGACAATGCACTGCAAACCATCCACCATCTGGCAGAGATTGACACCCAAAAGCTTCGCATCCGGTGCATTCTTGGCCACACGCTCCATCATCAGCTCAAACTTGGCGCGCATTTCCTCGGCATTCTTGATGTTAAGGATAACACCGCCTACATCCGACTTGTGAATAATATCCACGGAAGCAATTTTCATGGCCACCGGATACATTTGCGTTTTCTCGGCGATCTTGACCGCTTCATCGGCTGTCGTGGCAAAACCCCACTTGGGCATCGGGACACCGCAAGCTTCAAGGGCTTCACGTGATTCATGTTCCAGCAGGAATGTACGGCCTTCCTTACGCACCCGCTCGATCACTTCCAGCGCCTTGGCCGGGATCTCGGGAGTTTTGACTTTCTCTTTGGGGCGTGAGGAAATCTCTTTCCACTTGTAAAGGGATTTTAACCCTGCAATCACTTCGCGCACTTCAGTCATGGCCGGGATCTGGTGTTCATTGAGGATCTGGATCGCCTGGCGTGAACGCTCACCGCCAACCATGGCCACGACCAGCGGTTTATTGCGCTTGATAGCATCGTACTCATCTATAACAGCCCTGGCTACTTCAACAGGATCAAGGACCGCTGTTTCACAATATAAAACAACCACCGCATGGATGCGGTCTTCGGTCAAGGCCACACGTACAGCCTTCTGATATCCTTCACGCCCGCCGCCGCCGGTGACGTCGATCGGGTTCTTGGTAGAACCAAATTCCGGCATGGTTGGACGAAACTTTTCTTCAAGCCAGACTGGATCCTCGAACAGCTTGATCCCGGCATTATCGCATTCATCTGTCGCACTGACACCAATCCCGCCCCCATTGGTAATGATCAGGGTGTCATCCCCTTTAGGTTCAGGCATGGACATGGCACATGCCGAGGCAAAGGCCTGTGTAAATGTGCGCGCGCGCAGCATCCCCAGCTGGCTGAAAGCCGCCGTATAAATCTTGTCTGATCCGGCCAAAGAACCTGTGTGTGAAGCAGCTGCCTGAGCACCACGGCTTGAGGTGCCTGATTTTAAAATGATCACAGGCTTCTTGATCTTGGTGGTCATGAATTGCCGACCATCCTTGATGCCTTCCATATAAATCAGGATCACGCTGACATTGGGGTCATCATTAAAAAACTCGATCAATTCTTTTTCGCCGATATCTGCTTTATTACCCAGGCTGACAACGGAAGCCAGCCCGATCTTCTCCATCATGGTCCAACCCATGAGAGAAATACCCAGCGCTCCGCTTTGGGAAATAAACGCAATCTTGCCGGCCGTCACATTCTGCGGTCCAAAAGAAGCATTGAGATTGGATGGAGTATAAACAAAACCGAATGTATTGGGGCCCAACAGGGCAATATCATGCTTGTCCGCAAGATCTTTAAGCGCCTGCTCTTCTTTCTTTTTACCAATTTCAGAAAAACCGGAAGTGATGATAACAGCACCCTTGACATTCTTGGCTGCGCATTCCTTAAGAACGCCCTCAACCATCGGTGCCGGAACAGCAATAACAGCAAAATCAATGTCGGTGGGACAATCACTCACAGAAGGGAAACACGGGACTCCAAGGATTTCAGTGGCTTTCTTGTTGACCGGGTAAATTTTACCTTTGAAACCATTCTTAACAATATTGTTAAGGACCTGATACCCGACCTTGGCCGGTTCAGATGAGGCACCAACAACCACAACACTCTTGGGATTAAAAACTTTCTTGAGATTTGCAACTTTAACTTTTACATCGGCAACAACTTCGCCAGAGCCATCGGGTGACATATGAAACCTTCCTTTTATATTCTAACCTGCCGGAGGCAAGACATCCCTGCCTCCGGCAGATCAATTTCAGATACTACG
Organism: Candidatus Omnitrophota bacterium; assembly: GCA_043798045.1. Taxonomy (GTDB): domain Bacteria; phylum Omnitrophota; class Gorgyraeia; order Zapsychrales; family Fredricksoniimonadaceae; genus Fredricksoniimonas. Next base: position 2,375 of record JAZDPD010000097.1, read on the forward strand.
CTTGGACAATCTTGGCCGCCGCTACCTGCGCTGCCAACGTCTCGTACATGGCCCATTTTGAATTAACATCTTCCTGGGCGAGCTTGATCAAACGCTCTGCTTCGGCAGGATTTGACTTTGTCAATGACTTGAAGCGCGTTTCGCCATACGCATAATCCTTAAACGCTGTTTTAGGCGCGGCTGAATCAAGGATCAGCGGATTTTTGCCATCCTTGATAAGCTCAGGATTATAACGGAAAAGCGGCCAATGACCGGAATCGACCACCAACTTTTGCTCGGCAAGGCCGCCGACCATATTGATCCCGTGGGCGATACAATGGCTGTAAGCAATGATCAGCGATGCCCCAGGATATTTCTCGGCTTCCATGATTGCCTTGACCGTATGTTCATCCTTGGCACCTACCGCAACAGTGGCCACATAAACATTGCCATAGGTCATGATCATGCGCGCCAGATCCTTTTTGGGCATCTGTTTGCCGCCTGCCGCGAATTTTGCCACCGCACCGCGAGGCGTTGACTTTGAAGCCTGTCCGCCAGTATTGGAATAGACTTCGGTATCAAGGACGAGAATATTTACATTACGTCCCTGTGCCAGAACATGATCCAGGCCGCCGAAACCAATGTCATACGCCCATCCGTCGCCACCGAATATCCAGACGCTCTTTTTAACCAGGTAATCCGCGAGTGACATCAGGTGTTTGGCTTCAACAGACGTATCGCCGGACAGCTTCTTTTTAAGCTCAACCACACGCTTGCGTTGTTCAAAGATATCGGCTTCATCAACCTGATTCGCACTCAGGATCGCCTTAACAAGTTCACCGCCGACTTTACCTTCCATGACTTTAAGAAGCATGGCGGCATGATCGGCTTTCTTGTCAATTGAAAGACGGAACCCAAGACCAAACTCGGCATTATCTTCAAACAACGAGTTTGACCATGCCGGACCACGGCCTTCGCAGTTGGTCGTATACGGCGTTGTCGGAAGATTGCCGCCGTAAATGGACGTACACCCCGTCGCATTGGCAATGATCGCGCGATCACCAAACAACTGTGTCACGATCTTGATATAAGGTGTTTCTCCGCAGCCTGCGCAAGCACCCGAGAACTCAAACAGCGGCTGCAAAAACTGTGCCCCGCGAACCGAACCCTGCTTGATCTTGGAGCGATCAGCATCCGGGAGATTGAAGAAGAATTCCCAGTTTTTGGCTTCACGGTCGCGGATGGGCGCGATCGTAACCATATTGATGGCCTTCTTCGTTGGGTCTTTCTTGCTCTTGGCCGGGCATGCCGAAACGCAAACACCGCAGCCTGTGCAATCTTCTGCCGCGACCTGGATACGGAATTTCATACCGACAAACTCTTTATCCTTGGCCGCTGCTGTTACAAACGACGCATCAGCACCCTTTAGATTCTCCTTTGAAATAACCTTGCTGCGAATAACCGCATGCGGGCATACCATCACGCACTTGCCGCACTGAATACATGTCTCGGAGTCCCATTCAGGGCATTCCAGGGCAATACAGCGTTTTTCATATTTGGTAGTCCCTGTCGGGAATGTGCCGTCAATGGGCATCTTGCTGACAGGTAAAAGATCGCCGCGACCCGCGATGATCTCGGCCGTAACATTTTTCACAAATTCAGTCGGGATACCGGAAATCGGCGACTTGAGCTCAACCTTGCTGGAAACGCTGGCCGGCACTTTAACTTCATGCAAATTGGCAAGTGTTTCGTCCACCGCCTTGAAGTTCTGCTGGACCACTTCCTCGCCTTTTTTGCCGTAAGCTTTCTGAATGGATTTCTTGATCTGGTTAATCGCTTCTTCACGCGGCAGGACGCCGGAGATCGCGAAGAAACACGTCTGCATGATCGTGTTGATGCGCCCACCCATCCCTGTCTTTTGAGCCACCTGATAAGCGTCAATGACAAAGAATTTCAGTTTCTTTTCGATCACATGCGCCTGGATAGGACGCGGGAGTGAATCCCACACCTTATCGGCCTCAACCGTTGAATTCAAAAGGAACACAGCACCCGGTGCCGCATCCTTGAGCATGTCATATCTCTCCAGGAAAATATTCTGGTGACATGCAATGAAATTAGCACGGCAGATCAAATACGGTGCCCGGATCGGATTGGGTCCGAAACGCAAATGGGAAACGGTCATGGAGCCGGATTTCTTTGAATCATAGACAAAGTATCCCTGGCCATTATTGGATGTATTTTCAGCAATGATCTTGATCGTCGCTTTATTGGCACCAACCGTACCGTCCGCGCCCAAACCGTAAAACAGGCAGCAAACGCTCTTGGGATCCTCGACCACACACGCCGCATCCACTGTCAAGCTTGATCCGGAAACATCATCATTGATACCCACGGTAAAGTGATTCTTGGCCGCGGCTTTGGACATCTCATCGTAAACAGACTTGACCATGGCCGGTGTGAATTCCTTGGAAGAAAGCCCGTAACGGCCGCAAATAACCTTGGGAACCGACTTGATGACACCTTCCTGTTGTGCTTCAAAAAGGGCATTAACCACGTCCTGATAAAGCGGTTCACCGATAGAGCCCGGTTCCTTGGTGCGATCCAGCACCGCCAGTGTCTTGACCGTCTTGGGAAGAGCCTGGATAAAATGCTTGACTGAAAACGGACGGTAAAGACGGACTTTAAGAACGCCCACCTTCTCACCCTTGGCCGCAAAATAATCGATCGTTGTCTGCACGGTATCGCAGCCGGATCCCATCAGGATGATCACGCGCTCGGCATCCGGCGCACCGTAATAATCAAAAATCCTGTATTGACGGCCAAGCAACTTGGCAAATTTATCCATCTGTTCCTGCACAATATCAGGGCACTTGGTATAAAACGGATTTACAGTTTCACGGCCCTGAAAATATACATCAGGATTCTGGGCTGTGCCGCGCATAACGGGCTTGTCAGGCGTTAGCGCACGGTTACGGTGTGCGATAACCAGATCATCATTGATCATGGCTTTGATATCCGCCTCATCCAGAAGCTCGATCTTGGCCACCTCATGGGATGTGCGGAAACCGTCGAAGAAATGCAAAAACGGCACGCGGCTTTCCAACGTCGAGGCATACGCGATCAGCGCCATATCCATGCATTCCTGGACATTGGTGGAACCCAGAAATGCAAAACCTGTTTGACGGGCCGACATGATATCCGAATGATCTCCGAAAATGGAGAGTGCCTGGGCTGCCAGGGAACGTGCGGAAACATGAAATACTGTCGGGGTCAATTCGCCCGCGATCTTGTACATATTGGGGATCTTTAACAAAAGCCCTTGTGACGCCGTAAACGTGGTTGTCATGGCTCCTGCCTGAAGCGCGCCATGAACCGTACCGGCTGCACCGGCTTCAGACTGCATTTCCTGAACGGTAGGAACCATCCCCCAAATATTCTTGATACCCTGCGCGGCCCATTCATCAGAAAATTCACCCATATTGGACGATGGGGTGATTGGATAGATCGCCAAAACATCGCTGACGCGGTATGCGACATACGCCGCGGCTTCATTACCATCAATTGTGTAAAACTTACGTGCCATTTTCATGCCTCTTTCTGTATTATATGCCCTAAAACAAGAAGCCCCATGCACATGCACGGGGCAGAATATCCTAAAATGCCATCATCTTAATAATGGCTGCAGCAGGATGAATAACTTTTACATGACTTTCTACTAACATATATAGGGAAATGTTGCTGGTTGTTCCGAAGATTTTAGATATCTTACATCATTTTAAGATTGTGTAAAGGAAATTTCGAAGAAAAGAAGAATAACGCGAATTGTAACTCATAGTGCGACAAAAATAAGCTTTAAGATCAATTGTTACCCTGCAAGCATTCCTTTGCCATTTCATTCGCCGTCTTGTAACCCAAAAT
>JAZDPD010000157.1:0-6409 GCA_043798045.1 Candidatus Omnitrophota bacterium
CTTGCGCTTGATGTTACAATTTCTCTGCTCCATAGATCTCCTGTTCTTTGTTTTGTCGACTAACTTACAAAGTAACAGTTTTTGCTGATCTATGGAGCTCTTTTAAATTTTTCCTGTCGCACTTGTGATTACAATTTTCCGTGAATCTGATTCAGATGGCAAAACAAGAAAAAGGAGAGGATCAAGCCCCTCCTTTTTAACGAAATTAACCTTTGTAACTCAACGCAACAATGCCCCGACATCCGAAATGGGTGTGATACTGACAATAATGCCTTTTAACCCTTGGGCCTGGGTTACCATCTCTTCTACGGCCTTGTCTGAGATAACACCCGGCATCAAACTCCCCTCACGATTGATGTCTATATTATCAAGATCGATACCACCCTGTTGCGCCCGATCAATAGGACCATCTGTAATTTCTCTTTTCGGATCGGCGATCTTCTCTAACACATCAACGAAATGCTCAATAATATCCATGACCTCAAACGTCAAATCAATCCTTGCCTCAACATGATTTGCTGATATTTTACTGAACACTTCAAGCCTTTGGGTAATTTTATAATAAAGAGACTCTGTCAACGAATCAATTTTCATAAGATCATGCAAATAATTAAGGATATGCGAACTTCCGCCCATGCTATGGAATTTCATCACACGTTCATTATCCTTCATTTGCTCAAACGCTTGAACAAAAGCCCGTAATCCACGTTCACTCCGTAAAATTTGATGCGTGGGCTCATCCTGCCATGAAAAATGCATGGCATCCCCGCCAAGCTCATTCAAAAGAAATACCGCCTTGGGCTGATTGACCGTCAGCTTGACAATGATATCTTCAAGTGAGGCTTCGAGTTTTTCCAGGAATAAACCAAATCGCTTGTATTTTTCCATCTGGGTCCCAGGGGCATTTTCCAGGACATCCAGCCAATTTTCCAGCATTTTCCCAGATGGGATATCGCTGAATAATTTAAGCAAATAATCCTTGAAATCACCCCGCTGGAAATGGCCTAATAAAGCATTTTCCCCGTAAATCTCCTCCAGAACATTTTTCTTCTCAATAAAACTCCTTAACCCGTTCCACCGGTTCTCAGGGTCAGCCGCAAAGTTCCCTTGGTCCTGCACAGAGAATACAAAACTACTGGTAACACCATTACGCCCCTGTTTCAAAATACTTTCTGTGAGGGCCAGATCTGTCCTTAAGGGCCGGATCACCAAAGACCGCGCATTGTCATCCGCTTTGGCCTGCGCCTCCCTTTGAACCAGAACTTCCTCGTAAACCAGCGCATTAACACTGGCCGTTCGTTCAGCCAGCATCACGGTCCTGCCAAGCTGATACGAAACCCGCTGATTCTCGGCAAATTCTTCAGGCGTCATTTCCAAAATAGTTAAAAAAGCCTCCCAATATTCATCCTCTGTCATTGCCGGCAAGACATTACCCGGATGGTTTCGCGTCAAACGGATACCCTGACGCATAATAGCTCCTTCATCAGACCCGATTTGAATCCCCCCATTCGCCGCGATATCTTCTTCCGTTACCTCATTGGCACCTAACCAGGAAGACTTAACATCGGCATCTTCCGCACTCAATAACATTTTTTTCTCGTTGGCCACAAAAGAGCTCACAAACTGGAAATTACCAGAAAATTGATCTGGAGTTTCTTCTTTAAACCGTTCGATTTCAGACTCAAGCGGTGCAAAATACCTGATCACATTAACACTGCCCTTGCCTTGATCATTTAAAAACAAAGGAAGATTTGCCTTCCTGCGCTGGAAAACTCTTTGAACAAGTTTAAAGACTTCTTCATTATACTGAGGATACATCTTGCCGATATATTCCTCTAATTCTTTCATGCTAACAGGATACAAACGCCCCTCTGTAACTGAGAATTCCTGGTCAGTATCCACATAACGCCCCTCAGATGTCTGTGCCACTTTCTTTAAAAAACCATTCTCGAGCAAGCCATCAAAGATCTTTCCCCCGTCTAAAGAAATATTCTTTTTATCTGACAACTCTTGAAAAACAAGCTCCATATGCCGTCTATCCAAAATACCTTGAATAAGACGGTAAATATTTCTCCTGGTAAAAGCATCCTGCATACCAGACTTCTCATCAACCCCGCGCCGGGCACAGCCAATAACAAGAGCATCTTCATCTACCCGCAGTGTCATGCCGTTATGACGCTGGATGCGACTGTCATTTAAAACGCCCTTGCTGGCTTTTTTGCCTTCAGCCATCTCTTTGGCTGTAGGATCATTCAAATCAGCCTTTAAGGCTTCAAGCTGCAGGCGAAGATAATACGCCATCTCCTCGGGGGCCGCACCATTGGTGGCCGCCTTAATGGGTGTTGCCGGATCCATCTGGGCCACCCTGTCGCGATGCTGCCCTGCTACCGACAAAACAGCATCCGCAGGTCCAACACCGCCGCTGGTATGATCAAGATGCTCCTCATTAACCTGCAACGAACCATCTTTGGGCCCGAACCGTTTATACTGCCTGTAATAATTAACAAAACGGCCTGTAATGCCCATCATATGTTTTAAGAAAACAGGGATCCCCCAATAGGCGGCATTTTCTCCGCGATTCAAATAGGTATGTGTCGTAAAAACCCATACAATATCCTTAATGACTTTACGGCGCCCGAACCAGCTCATGGTCACTGACTGCAAAGGAGCCAATTGGCCATCATTGCTGTGCACGACCGCCGGCTCAGCGTCAGGACGCAACTTTTTCCGGCGGCCCTCTTCACGCAATAAAAATTTGGCAATCGAGACATTGATAAATGCCATGGTCTCTTCTTTGGAAATATAGTTATTGTATTCCTGGTCATAGTTGTACAGCATATACGTGTAAAAAGAACTTCCATCCGGGCGCACATCGCGGGGCATATAAACCTTTACCCCATTCTCGTCCAATCCTTCAGCGACCCTGACTGTAACACGGTGTATTTTCTTCTCGTCTTTCAAGTCACCAATATCAATTTCAAACTCATCGTAATTGTCATTTAAGATCTTAACACTGCTGTTTTCCAAATAATCAAGGGCAACGGTCTTGCCATTTTCACGCCTATTTTGATACCATGGGGCGATGTAAGCCGCATTGACCCCGAGTTCTTTGAGCATTTTACCTAAGAATTTCATCACGGGCCCCAACCCGCCCGCCCAATGATGGATCTCTGCCGCCACCAGATATACTTGACGTTTCACAAGATGCGGGGTCCTCTGCTGCGCCCAAAGGACAGAAAAGATCTTATTGACAAGAAAAAGGCCTTCCACCAGAAAAGACACCTTTTTCCCGCGCATCTCTTTTTCAAGGGCTTTTATCATCTCCTCTTTTTGAACTTTAGAAAGCAAAGCAAATGCCTTTAACACAGGCCATACCGCTTCAACAGGATACAACTTGGCCTCGGCATCGACCTGAGCAGAATATTTATCAAGAAACTGCATCATGACGGATTGATCAAAGCTGCCATTGACCCACGCCTGACTCAATTCTTCAAATAAGGCAATCGGACGATCAAGGTCATTCCATGCCTCATGTGTTTCTAATGCGGCCACCTTCTGGCCATGATCACCCATATCACTCGCTTTAATATCCACCCGCACACGCTGCAGGCGAAGAGGCGCGCCACTCCCTGACGCGGAGAAGCCAATGCTCTGACGCTGGAACTTCGCCCCGGAAAACCCACCGGAGAAATATTTCTTAAGCAAAGGCTGCTGGGTCAATCGATCATTTTCCTCTTTAATGTAATTGAAAACGCCTTTCTTATAAGCATCCAGATATTGATCATAAATAAACTGCTTGTTCCTGGGATCATTCAGATCAATACCCGCCATCTTGGACTTACCCGCATATAATTTATTCAAAATACTTGTCTTAAAGACATCTTGGTACCACTGGGCCAACACCATGGCATAAACGATCTGGCGCAATGATGCAAAATTCTTGCCTTCGTTGACTTCTTGTTCAATAGCAGGGACGATGATCTCACGGAGCAATTGTTTTGATAATTCTTGCGTTGGACTTTTTGTCAATTCGGATTGTAGAGACGTTGCGCGCAACGTCTCTACACTGGCAAGATAATCGGATTCGAGCATGATCTTCAAATGTGCACTGACCACATAAACCGTATTCCCTTTTTCAACAACTGAAGCCTGCTGCGGGACAATCCAGACTTTATTGAATGTATCAACAGGAATTTCTGTCACACCGAATTTCTGATACGCCTGATCATAAACCTTCGCCCAAAAAACTTTTCCCAAATCATCTTCGGGATAGATCAAAGAGGCTGTTAATTGTTTAAGAATATAATCCTGGGCCAAGAGGTCACGCCCCAACTCGGTCTTAATAAGCGAATCCGGAATAATGCGATCTTTCTCAACCGGCGAAAGGTTAACCCATACATCTTTCTGCGGCACAGTTAAGGCTGCCAGAAAATAATTGACCATGCGTTGGGACTCAGCCCTGAACGCCTGGTTATCTAACCCGGCATCCCCCTGATCCACAATAAAATCAAATTGAAGCGGATTATCCGGATGAATGGTCACCCCGCGCAATAACGCTGGCGTGAATGCCGGAGAAGATGTCACCCTATTGCCTGGAGATGGCAAATAAACAGGCCCCGTGATCATTTGTGCCTGGGAAAGGATCGGATTCAATGCAAAAATACTCAACAAGAGTACAATAAAGAATTTCTTCATAAAATCCTTTCAAATTGAATAATATTGATACTAAAGGATGCCATATTTGGGAAAGGATGTCAAGGAATGTCCCATAGAACTATAGGACTACACTAATTGTTCATGGATTGCACACGCCATTAAGTCGTTATCAATAAACAACTTGTGGATATTTTACGCCCCGCACTTGCCCGCATGAGGGCAGGCATCCGCACAGGAAGGTTTGGCACCCGATGAAGGTTCAGATTTTCTTTTATAATCAGTTTCATAAAAACCGCTGCCTTTAAAAATAACCCCGCTGCCCGTTCCGATCAAACGTTGCAACTGGTCTTCCTTACAGGCAGGACATTGTGTCAGTTTTGGTTCCTGCATGGTTTGCAAGATATCAAAACAATGACCACAGGCTTCACATTCATAATCATAGGTTGGCATAATAAATTTTCCAATTTTACGTAGGGGCACACCATGGTGTGCCCTCAGCGGAGTAATTAAAACGCAACAGGCGCGCCCGTGTTATAAGGGCACGCCATGGCGTGCCCTTACTTAAATACCTTCTTAATTTTATCCTTTAAACCTTCTTCAATCGTCTCACCGCTTGCCTTGGCAAATTCTTCAAGTAAACGACGCTGCTCACCTGATAATTTCTTGGGCACATCAATCATCACGCGCACATAAAGATCACCCACCACATTGTTACCATGCACATCCGGCATACCCTTGCCCCTGACACGAAATACCTTGCCGCTCTCTGTGCCGGCGGGAAGCTTCATGGTCACAGGACCGCTTAAAGTGCTGACAGTTACCTCCGCCCCAAGGGCCGCTTTGGTAAAACTCACCAGAAGATCCATCTCCAGATCATTCTTGACCCGCTTAAACTGAGGATGATCTTTAATACGGATAAAAAGATAAAGATCCCCGGCGCCACCAGGAGCAATTTCACCTTCATTGCGCACACGCATCTGCGAATCATTATCAAGCCCCGCCGGAAACGTAACATCAATGCTTCGCGTAACACGATTGCTGCCATTGCCGCGGCACACGGGGCACGTTTCTTTAATCACACGTCCCTGGCCACGGCACGACGGACATGTCTGGGCCAAACGAAAATATCCGCTATTGACCATCACCTGACCGCTGCCGCCGCAACTGTTGCAATCGGCAACCGCGGTGCCATTCTTGGCACCAGACCCCTGACAATCCTTACACACCTCATTGCGCGGAACTTTAACCGTTTTATGAACACCGGCATAAGCTTCTTCAAGTGTCAACTCTACTTCATACTGAATATCCCGCCCGCGCGCCGGACGACGCTGACGGCGAGAACCGCCACCGCCGCCGCCAAAAGATCCGCCGAAAAACTGGCCCAAGATATCATCCAAACCGCCGCCTTCCCCGAAAACGCTTGAAAAATCAGCACCACGGAAAATATCGTCGGACGTATACTGCTGATCAATGCCCGAATGGCCATACTGATCATACGTCTGACGCTTGGCCGGATCTGACAGAACACCGTACGCTTCTGAGATTTCTTTAAACTTCTCCTCAGCAGCTTTCTTTTCTTTTTCTTCAACACGGTCAGGATGAAAGCGCATCGCCAGCTGACGATACACTTTTTTTATCTCGGCCGCATCAGCACCTTTTTTAAGACCCAGAATCTCATAATAATCTTTTTTCATTGATGCCTTTATATGCGCATTTGTTATCATTCAATTGGTAAAGGGCGGACACACGGGTC
>JAZDPD010000168.1:0-2489 GCA_043798045.1 Candidatus Omnitrophota bacterium
GGATTCAGGACTGGATGAATAATTATCCCAGAAAGATTCTGGGTTACAAGACGGCGAATGAAATGGCAAAGGAATGCTTGCAGGGTAACAATTGATCTTAAAGCTTATTTTTGTCGCACTATGAGTTACAATTCGCGGTCATATCAGACTGTTTAAAAAGAGATTGAATTAGACTTGAGTAGATACTAGAATCAAATGCATATTATATTTTGTCCGGCTTTAATGGCGTAACGTTTCATATTTAATGATGTCTTTGCCTTTGGGCTGCTGGCCACAAATTTATTTTTTGGAAAAGATCCGGTTGCAGGGTTTGGGGGTTGGTAACGATAAGATTATGAAGAGGATAGGGATTGTTGCCAGTAGGATTGCCAAGGACGACCTTGTTGTTTACAATGTGCTTGTCCTGGTGTTTGCATTTTTATTGTCGCTGTTTATTTTCTGCATGGCGGCTTTTTCAGTGCTGGCGTCCGTGGCGGTTGTTTCCTCCGTGACACGCGGTTACGCTTCCATGGATCCCGGGGGGAGTTTTTTCAGGTTTACGTTCATGGGGCTTGTGGGGGTCGTTGGCCTTTTGAACCTTGTTGCAGTTTTGGTTAACATTAAATTGAAGCGTTGACAATCATGGCGTTTAATAACGTTGAATTAACCGGTTTCGTTAATGCCCTCAAGATAGGGATCTGCCGAACTACAGCAGGCCCCAACGCGGTTTTCTTGTTTACTAATACGACTTTTACGGCGATGCTGGGGTATAGAAAAGATGAGTTGACGGGCAAGCGTGTGGCGGATGTTTTTGCGGATGCGCGCATGTTCAAGTCCCTTTTGACGCGGGTGAAGAAACACGAGTTTCTTGATAATTATGAAGCGCAGCTGATTGGCAAGAAAAAGGGAAATTTCATCTGGACGTCGATTGCGATTTCAGTTGAAAATGATGCCAAGGGACGTGTCAGGTTCCTGGATTTTGTTGTTGAGGATATTGCACGGCAGAAAGAGGTTGAAAAAGATCTCAGCCGTTCCAAAGAATTGTTTAAGGTTATTTTTGACAAGTCGGCGGCCGCGATTACGGTGACAGACAAGAATGAACAGGTCATTGCCTGGAATCCGTTTGCCGAGCAAATGTTTGAGATGACGCGTGAGGATCTTTTCAACAAGCCGGTCAAGGATCTTTATCCTGAACGGGAATGGCGCAAGATGCGCAAGCTAAAGATTCGTCAAAAAGGTTCGCTGTCCGGGATCGTGACGCAGGTTGTCAAGAAAGACGGAACGCTTTTGGATGTGGACGCGTCCATTTCCATTGTTCGCGACGGGCAGGGTAACATTGCCGGATCCATCGGGATTTTGCGTGATATTAGCAAGCAGCGGCGCATTCAGGAGATGCTCATCAAGGCGAAGCTGGAAGCTGAGGAGGCTAACAGTTCAAAGAGCCTTTTTCTGGCCAAGATGTCGCATGAATTGCGGACACCCATGAATGCCATTATCGGGATGCTGGATTTGACACTGGATACAGGTCTTTCCGATGAACAAGGTGAAAATCTCCGGGTGGCTAAGGATGCGGCCGGAAATTTACTGCGTTTGATCAATGACATCCTCGATCTTTCGCGTGCGGAGGCCGGTAAGATATCTATCGAGGCCATTGAAATCTCGCTGGCCGAGATTGTGCGCAGTGTTTGCCGCGGGCTTCAGGTGCTGGCGCAAAACAAGAATCTTTATTTGAACTGGAATGTGGCGGACAACCTTCCCGCGTTTGTTATGGGGGACCCGGTGCGCATTCGTCAGATCATTATTAATTTGGTAAATAATGCGATCAAGTTCACGCATCAGGGCGGCGTGACGGTTGGTGTCAGCCTTCAGGCGCGCCAAGATCATGATTGCGATGTGCTTTTCGCGATCAAGGATACCGGCATCGGGATACCGAAAGAAAAGCAGTCGCGTATTTTTGAAGTGTTCAGCCAGGCGGATGATCAGACCGCGCGGCGTTATGGCGGCACCGGACTTGGCCTGGTTATTTCCAAGAAGCTTGCCGAGATGATGGGCGGGCGCGTCTGGATAGAAAGCGAGGAAGGCAAGGGGAGTACCTTTAATGTGCTGGTCCGTTTGCCCATTAGCGCCAGTATTAGTGCTGCGCCGGTGGTTTCAGGGGAGCCGGATGCGCTGCATGCCGTGCCTGGCACGGAGGATGTCGGCCAGATCAGGATTCTGTTGGCCGAAGATAATCTTGTGAATCAGAAAGTGGCTGAGCGGACTCTGCAAAAACGCGGATGGGAAGTGGTAACGGCTAATAACGGTAAAGAGGCGCTTGATCTGATCGGGAAAACAAGATTTGATATTGTCCTGATGGATGATATCATGCCAGAGATGACAGGCATCGAGGCTGTTAAGATTATTCGTACAGAGGAAAAGCAGACAGGGCTTCATTTGCCGATCATTGCCATGACAGCCAATGCCATGATGGGTGATCGTGAAAGATATATGGCGGCAGGGATGGACGGGTA
>JAZDPD010000217.1:0-9657 GCA_043798045.1 Candidatus Omnitrophota bacterium
CGTTGGTTCGTCTACTTTATCTGAAAGTTGCGGTTTAACCTTGCTGACCTTATCCCTGACTTTCTGCTCAATAAACCGTGCGTCAACACTCATCTGGAACTCGGCGGTGACCTGACTTGTACCTTCCATGCTCGTGGATGTTATCCGTTTGAGCCCCGCAATCGTGCTAATCTCGTCTTCTAACGGTTTTGTAACCAACGTTTCAATCTCTGAGGGACCGGCCCCCGGATACGTTGTTGTCACTGTAACTGTCGGAAAACTTGTATCCGGGAATTTATCAACACTCAATGTCCGGAAACAATGAATACCGACGACAATCATGGCCAAAACAAGGCAGGTGATAAAGATCGGTCGCTTGATGGCAAATTCGGCAAGGCTCATATTTTTTCTCCTGTCTTTGGAATTGACCAATGGGCCGGATTATTCCGATACAAATTCATCTGAGCCGCAAGATTTAGGATTTCATACCCTGCACTGGCACGGGAATACTCGGCATCCAGATAATCCTTCTCGAACTGCAAAACCTGATATGTCGTCGTTCTACCCCGTTTCAGCCGATCACGTTCATACTCAAGTTTTTCTTTTTGTGCCGATTCAATGGAAAAAGTCATTTCAAAACGCTCCCGTGCATTTCTTAATTTCTCTTTCAAATCATGCCAATCACTTTCCTGATCCCGTAGTTTCTGTTGATACGCCAATTCTGCCGCATCAGCCTTCTTGCGTGCACCTGCACGGACATCACCGGTAGCACCCATATTTAAAGGAACTGAAAACTTGAAACCTGCTGTTGTCGTTGGTCTTTCAGACGAAAATGAATCCGAAATGGCATCCGAAGACTGCGTTGCGCCCCCATTCCAGGCGTAATCAATGTATAAATTCAATGATGGCTTATTATCTTCCTCTTTTATCCTGGCATTGGCCGCCATCGCTTTGGCTTGCACTTCAGCCGCTTTGACATCAGCCCTTATCTCAAAAGTGTTCATTTCCACTGACGAAATAATTTTAACCCTATCCCAATTAATTTTCTCAACGAGCGGACTTTCTTCATCGCTATTACGATATGCATTCAAACTTCTCCATGCCGCACCTACGTTATCCTCAGCGGCCTTCAAATCCAGTCTTTTGGATTCAAGATTCGCTTTGGCCTGCAAAACATCTGCCTTATCCGTTAAATTCATCTCAGCCTGTTTCATATCGTAATCGTAAATCGCCTGGGATGCCTCAACCCCACTCTTTTGAATGTCCATCAGCTCACGCATGACCGCCAGTTTCCAGTAACTGATTTCCGCATTAACCAGAAGAATCTTACGTTCATTTTCAGCATTCCAGGAATCCTGCTCTGATTGTGCCCGAGTTGCTTCTTCTTTAGCCCTATCAGAACGGCCGAATCCATTTTTCCAAACAGGCAAAGAAAACTCAACAACAGGACTGCCATCTGAATATTTATTTGAACCGGTTACAGAAGAATATTTAGTTTCATCAAAAGAATAGTAAAGTTTACTCTGAAGTCCGCAGGAACTGGTTTGAATGATACCGGAAGAGTAGGTTTGACTTTCTGTTTTGTTATAGAGGGAACCGTAGGACTGTTTTTCATCACTCTTGGCCTCAACATTCGCAAATAAGGATGGGCTAAAAATCAAATCAGCCTCCCTTCCAATCTGCCTAGAGGCTTCTCTTAATTCTACAGAGCCACGGTAAGTGCCGTTTTTAGATTGAACCTGTTGTAAATACTCTTGTAATGAAAGAACATTACCGGAACCCGATTCACTCCAAGCAGTTACAGGATTTATAACCAAGAGAATTATTGCGACTAATACTTGCATTTTGTTTTTCATATCCTTCCCTCACTTTTGTAAGTAATCGAGTACATACTAAAATGTAACATCCAGACCGAGCCATGTCAAGTATGTATTCAATTACTTGACAAAATATTTTCTACAGTCTAAACTATCAATATGGAAGAACCAATGACTGGCTACACTGCTGATAACAATACATCTTCCCCGAAACAAAAACGAAACCGGGAAGAAAGTACGCAACGCATCCTCAAGGCGGCTTTGGAAGTTTTCTCAGAAGTCGGATACGACGCAGCTACAACAAAAATAATTTCGCAACGGGCGGGATTAAACGAATCACTGATTCAACGCTATTTTCAAGGTAAATTCAATTTACTGGTAGAAGTAACCCATTCTTCTATGGAAGCCATGCGGTTAGAAACACCCCCGCCCCCTGCCGCCACACCAGAAGAAGAAATCTATAACTTTCTGATTAACAAGCTGGAACACGATTCTCAGAATCAAGGATTCCTAAAAGTTCTTTTTTCCAGGCTTCTCATTGACCCGAAAGTACGCACTGAATTAAAGAAACGCCAGGGAGAAATGCCGCCAGACTTCTTCTTGAAAAACCGCCTCGTCGCATTCCAGAAAAAAGGACAAATAAAAGACGGCATCGACATCGACACTTTAATACAATCTTTAATAGCCCAGTCCATCTCTGTTGGTCTATTCGAACGAATCTTTTTCGAAAAAGATATCGAAACCTGCAAAGCACAGTTTCGGCAATTCGCCCGGAATATCACAAAAGGCATTCTGCCACAATAACGCACAAAATCTCGGGGACACACTGTGTTGACACGAATTTGATGCCCGTCATTGAAATCTGTTAATTAATACATAAGTTTGGTACTTTCGCCACGCCCGTGTTATATCTTAAGATCATGAATAAGGACAGGGTCCCCAACACTTCTCATGTCATCGGCATCGACGGCTTGCGCGCGATAGCTATATTAGCTGTTATCATTTATCATCTTAAGCATAAATTCCTGCCTGGAGGTTTTTCCGGAGTCGATGTTTTCTTTGTTATTTCAGGATATGTCATAAGCCAATCGCTGGCCTCGAGCAACCACCTGGACTTTAAGGAATTTATCCTCAATTTCTATAAACGAAGGGTCTTAAGGATACTCCCTGCGCTTTTATTCTGCCTGATCATTGTCAGCATCATTTCCATCCTGTTCATCCCCTACGGGTGGTTGAGCGCCTTAAATAACGGGACAGCGAAATCCGCTTTTCTGGGGATCAGCAATTTCTTCCTGATACAAACTTCGGACGGGTATTTCTCGGAAAGATTCCTGTTTAACCCGTTTCTTCACACCTGGTCCCTTGCCGTTGAGGAACAATTCTACCTGATCTTCCCGGTGATATTCTATACCTGGCAAAGGACGCGCAATGACAGCCGGTGGCGCATCCCCAGGCTATGTATCCTGCCCATCCTGGCGTTCATGTCGTTGGCCATGGCCGCACATCTGTCCAGCATTGCCCATAACCAGGCCTTCTTTCTACTGCACGGGCGCTTCTGGGAACTTGCCGCCGGCGCCATGCTTTTCCAGCTGCAGACTTCTCAAACGTTCAAAATTAAAGCCCGACAGCTATCCGACTGGCTTCTGGCCGCCGGAGCACTCATGATCGGCGTTGGATTTGTATATACAAACGAACAACATTTTCCATTCCCCTGGGCCCTCTTGACGGTTCTGGGAACAGCGCTCATGATCGCCGGAACCATCAATGCCGCGGAAGGCAGGCGCGGTATCCAGGGGCTTATAAGCTCCCAGATCATGACCTATATCGGTAAGATCTCATATTCACTTTATCTTTGGCACTGGCCGGTTTTTTGCCTGTTTCGCTGGACGGTGGGCCTGTCCACTCCTTTTACCGCGGGCCTGGCCATGCTTTTAACATTCGGCCTGGCGACACTCTCCTATTACAAGGTGGAAAGTTATTTCCGCCAAAACAACTTTATAAGGGTTCAGCCACCCCGGAAGGTCATATCGGCGGGGATTGGCATCATAAGCGCATCGTTCTTGTCCGTTTCGCTGTTACTTCAATTCGCTCCAGCGCTAAAGCTCAACCTGAGCGTAACCTCCAACAGATATGATTGGAACCCCTCCTACGAAGAAACTCCCGGGAACATGCCCGCCGCCCAGGGTAAGAAAGAACGAAAACGCCTACTCGTTATCGGCGACTCGCATGCCAAGCAGTTTGAAACAATGGTAAAGATGGCCGCGAACAATCTAGGCGCTGAAGCAGCATTGCGCCCTCAATCCGGGTGCCCGGTCGCCGACCTGCTTTTCCCCGCCGCCGACGATCAATATTGCCGCGGACTGGAACAGGAAGCCCTTGACTGGGTGAAACAGCGGGCAAGGCCGGGCGACATTGTATTCTTGGCATCCTTTCGCCTTTTCAGATTTGCCAACCAGCAGGGGGCAGTTTGACCAGAAGAAAGTCCTTGCCAGCAGCAACCTGCCCGCCAAGATCGAACAACGCGAACAAGCCCTCCAGCAAGCCATAACGCTGGTTAAGAAACTTAACGCGCTGGGCGTGCATGTCCTGATCAATGCACCCATGCCCATTTTCAGGTCTTCACCTTTCCGGTGCTCCGACTGGTTCAACCGGTCCAACCCCCTGTGTAAACCCGGTTTCCTGATAGACCGGGCACTTTTATTAAAACATCGGGAGCCGACAATGGCTTCATTAAAAATATTGCATGACACCCATGGTGTTGATGTATGGGACCCATTCCCTGTGCTTTGCCCAGAGCCGGTATGCTCCGCGTTCAATAAAGACAAACCACTCTTTGTCGACGATAACCATATCAGCGGATATGCCAACCGTCTGCTCGTCCCCTCATTCACGAATGCATTGCGCAAGATCTGGAAAGAAAACCAAGAATTACAGGAACACTCGCTTATTTCCCTGCATTAATTAACCGCCCCGGACTGCCCCTTGTTTAGAAACGATCCCGGCTTCAATTATTAGGGAGCGGTCAATAATATCTATTCCTGTTCAATCTTTCTTAAACTTCAAGACTTCCCTACACATCTTTCCGAACTTTTTGTCTTTTTGCCTTTTTTCCACATACAACATGGCGTGATATCGGGATTCCTTGCCTTGGAGGTGGACAAGGGCCTGCTAACTATATAAAAGGGCTTGGCCAATTTAAAAATTTAACCAGCCAAGCCCCAAGAACTAATAACAAACCACCCTATTTCTTTTTAAGAACAGTCTTCATGACAGTGTCCTTATCGAGCTTCTTGGTACAAAAAAACCAGTCATAACACTTCATCTCTTCCTTGCCATCCATCCTATCCTTGGCAACACCGCAGGAACCGGCTGGCGGCACGATCACATCGTCGCCCGGACGCCAGTCAGCAGGCATGGCTACAGAAAACGCATCCGCAGCCTGGAGCGCAATGATGACCCGATACAACTCGTCAAAATTACGACCAAGGCTAAGCGGATAATATATGACTGCCCGAATAATGCCTTTGGGGTCAATAAAGAAAACAGCTCTTACTGCTTTGGTTGAACTCTCACCGGGTTGGATCATGCCATATTTCTTGGCTACTTCCATGGTGATGTCCTCAATGAGAGGGAACCTCACCTCAACATTCTTCATGCCCTTATACTCGATCTTTTCCTTGATCGTCCTTAGCCACGCAATGTGACTGTAAAGGCCGTCGATGGAAAGACCAACAACCTTGCAATTCACATCTGCAAACTGCTGTTCCATGCTGGCAAAGGTCATGAACTCAGATGTGCATACCGGTGTAAAATCTGCCGGATGACTGAACAGAATCACCCAACTACCCGCGTACTGCTCCGGGAAGTTGATCTCGCCCTGTGTCGTTACAGCCTTGAACGAAGGCGCCTTATCGCCGATCCTTGGCATTAATACTGCATTGTTCTGATTTAATGTTTCCATCTTAAAATCCTCCTGTTGAATTCCTGTTTATTTCCCTGCCTTTAGCGGTATTATTCCTTCGAAAACTCCATCCATCTTGTTCCGTACGATATCACAGGCCTTGACAATATCATCCATCGCCGCTGAGTACAGTTCTTGTCACAGTCTAGTCAAAAACCACGACGATGGCTGTTCCAAGGATGTCATTGAAAACATCTTTCCCGCTGCAACAACTCCAATGATCTCAACTTTCATAGGGCTTCTTTTAGTTCGCTTCATTTGAAAGTAAATTTGCCGCCTGTTCAACACAATCCACGCACATTAATTGGCCTCGAGAACGAATTTCCCGACAAGTTACCCCGCCAGCCTCTTTCTTAAAGAAAGACTCGATCTCTTGTTTGTTATGAAGCCCCTTTTCCTCAACCACGCGCAAGGCCGCATAGACAGCCCCACAATAACCTGAAGGCGCACGACCTCCCGTCGCACCTGACATAGCCTTGATAAAAGCATCATCAAGGCCATGGCGTTCACGAAGCGACTCCGCTACCGACTGCGCACAGCCCAAACGAACAACTCCTTGTCCTAAAAAATGCTTCCTTGCTTTTTTCCCTGCCATCATTTTACCTTCTTTTATTATTCGTTATTACCTTCCGCAAAGCACCGACACCATGCGTCAAGCCTGCCATTGTACCTCCGACCAGCACCGCCGTACCAAGACCGACTGGACAACCTTGTCCGCCACAACAAGGACAACGTCCTGCCATCATATAAACGCCGCCAGTCATGATCCATGTCTGATAAAAACTCGCCGGCAGAACAAAGCCCTTCTTCGCTGGCTCACTGGAGATGACCTGCTTATCCATTCTTGACTCCCATGCGCTGCATCTTCTTAACTAACCTCGGACAATTGATCCGGATCGCCCGACCCCGAATAAGGGCTTCCGCTATTTTCTGATGAGCACGATTGATAATATTACTGAAAGTCGAACGGGAAACGCCCATCTTCCTCGCAGCCGCTACCTGATACTCCCCAACCAGATCAGCAAGCCTGACCGACTCAATCTCATCAACTTCCAAAACAACCTCAGCTGATCCAGGCTCAGGAAATTCCTCAGGCCTGAAATAACCAGCTTTCAGCTTGAGACACACGGTACGTTTCTTGCAAGGCCTTGCCATAATAACCTTTCATTTAATTACTAACATATGTCAATAATATCAACAAAAAGAAATTTGTCAAGCAGCATAAGCAATCAGGGTTTCCTGAAATCGAGTGCGCTCATGCTGGACGCCGATCCCCTTGTCGACAAGATACTTTTTGATCTCAACCAAAGCCACTCCCAACCTTAGGTGATGCTCGCCCTCTATCTCACAATGAATCTTTTCGACCAACGAAAAACCTTCCTCAGAAAAGTCGCTGATCACGATCTTTCCTTCAGTGGCAAGCACACGAATCATCTCATCAACAACCTTGAAAGGTGAGAGCAAATGATGAAAAACCTTGACCGAAAAAATGACCTCAAATGAATGATCCGGGAACGGCAAACCGTCTCCATTCGCAACTTGCAACTCAACCAAGGCAGAAAGATTTCTTTGCTCAAGATTCCATCTGGCAATAGCGATATCGTCAGCACACGGGTCAACGCCTACTATACGAAATCCCCTCTCGGCAAGTCCCATTGCAAAATATCCCTGCCCGGAACCAATTTCAAGAATACGCCCCTCAAGCGGTAAGGACTTCTCAAGAACAAACCAGCTCTCTCCCTGCGGATCGCAGCCATGCTTCTTGTAAGCAATCTGCCGCGCCAAATAACGTGTGCGGGCTTTTTCAAAATCTGAAGAATTCATCGCGGCTCCTGTTCTATCGAAAAACCAAACTGCTGCGCTATCTCCAAAACATCATCGCGATCATCACTAGAAACATTAAGATATCCGCTCATAAATATTCCGTCGACAATCTGCAACACAAAAGGCTGAACTGAGCGCAAATATAATTCTCTTCCCGCCGCCAAACAAAGCTCAGCATGCGGATCGATCAGCCGGAAGAGAGATAAGACCCGAAGACAATACTCTATCGACAATTTCGGCTTATTCCCCATAGCCGCACCTTCAATCGGTATATATAAATTAACCGGTACACAAGAAACATCCAAATCTTTCAACAGCATAGCCGTTGAGACGATATCCTCCGGCGACTCTCCCATGCCAACGATCAAGCCGCAACACACCGGCAATCCAGCTGACTTGGCAACCTTGATCGTTCCAAGCCTGTCCGCATAAGTATGCGTTGTGCATATTTGAGGATAGAACGTTTCTGATGTGTTTAAATTGTGATGCAACCGATCAACACCGGCGGACTTTAAAATATCTGCCTGAACGCGATTCACAAATCCCGTTGAAACGCACACTTTCAAAGGCGATTGCTCTTTGATCCTGCGCACGATGCTAACAATCTTCTGAAGTCTATTGTTCAAAAGATCGCGCCCTGAGAAGACAATCCCATAGCACGCCGCCCCTGCCTGATAAGCCAACAACGCTTCCCGTACAACCCCTTCTTCCGCCTTGAGCCCGCAATTGTTCATCCTGGCAGTCGACAACTTCGACTGAACGCAATACCGGCAATCTTCCGAGCATCCGCCGTTATGCGCATTGTTGATCATGTGAACGCTCAATCGCTTGCCAAAATGCAACTTCCTCTGACGATATGCCGCACCGACAAGTTCCATAATATCCAGATCACCGGGATCAAGGATCCGCAAACAATCCTGACGGGAAAGCTCTCCTTCAAAATCAACGGACATTAGCTTGTCTTCCATTCCTGTCGCACCAGACGATGAAAGCTGCTATGACCAAGACTCCTGCAACAAGCCCCATGGACACCGCAACGCTGTTCAAAAGAACAGGACGAATAACAAGGACTCCCCCTAAACCCAGCATCATAAGGCCCGAGACAAGCTTAAGAACACGCCCTTCCCGCTCAGTCAGTTTTCGCGCCCCCAAGGTTGAGGCAAAAACCAGAACAATAACCAAAAGAGGAGTCACATAGATCACATTATAAAGAACAAGATAGAAATAATACTGCGCGTTCGACAGATGCTGGAGCGTTAAAGCTCTCGTGAATACCATCGGAAACCCGGCGGTACATAGCAATTCATACATATTGGCCATAACCGCCAAAATAACCGTACCAAGAATAAGCCCTCCCATGGAACCCGTCCGGATCAATCCACGCATCTTTGAGATCAAAGACGCCTGAGCTTTCTCCGAGATCGTAAACGAGACCCCCTGTTTGAAAAAGAAATAATCCTTAATGTTAATGGCCGCGACCACAAGCGCAATGAAACCGGCAGCCGTTGTAATAATACTTACACGTCCAGTAACCATAAATAGATTTAGCCACGCAGCCATGAACAGGAAATAAACAAAACCAGAGAAGAATACGAACACGCCACCCACAACCAACATCCGCACACGCGACTGAGCATGCACCATAAGACTCAAAAGCATAAGAAGAACAAAGAAAGCGCAGGGATTGAAACCATCAAGTCCAGCCAGAACTACCGTCAAAATCGGCAATGAGATCTTGGCTGTATCCACAACGCCAAGAAGCGGCAACGGCTCCCTGGTTGCTTCTTCCTGTTGCAACTTGCGAGGCAGTTCTGTTTTTTTCGGCGCGGCTGGGCTCGTCGCCAACGTCATCAGAGGCTCCGTTGTTTCGCCAACAGATTTCGCCCGACTCATCAAATCAACCGGGTCAAGACAGCCAAACTGCATACACTGTCCAATCGCCTCGGCAATCTCTTTCGACTTCTCTTCGTTAAAACCGATCCACGACCTGAAATCCACAAATGTGGCTGGAACACTCCCGGTGGTCTCTCCATAAGCGGCGGACATCTTCCGGTAAAGCTCTTTATTCTCGATATT
>JAZDPD010000223.1:0-4313 GCA_043798045.1 Candidatus Omnitrophota bacterium
ACGATTTGCCTAAGCTTCAGAACGATATCGCAACGTCGGAAACCAATTTAACTAAAACCTACTAAGATGCCTTTAATACTATTTCGAACGCTTTTCTAGAATTGCCGAATATTATTGATGGTACCCGCCCGTGGAATACCCGTGACCGTCAGGGAAGGAATTTCCAGTGTGCCGGCATAGGCCACTGGAACCGGTTGGGCCGGGTCAAGTTTTAAGTGTGCGGTAAGCCGGGGCGTTCCGGCCGCGGTGATCTCTTGTGTTTTGACGATCAGATCGTTAAAGGCGGCCTTGAGGGTGGATTCAATGACCGCATCATGCAGCGAAATTTGTACATCGGGTGCCAGGATGCTGGCGGTTACCGATGTGCCCGGCATGTTAAAGGCAGCGTTCCTGATTTCAGCGTCGGTTTTAAGTTCAATGCCGTTATCCGCGATGGAGACCGTCGCGCGGGTGAGGTTAAGATGCCCGGTGATGTGCTGTGTTTCATTTAAAGCCAGCGATAAATTGTCGGCGTCAAGATTGGCGTTAAGGGTAAAACCCTTGTCGGTTTGAACCAGCGAAAAGTTGCGGACATCCAGGTTTCCCTGCAAATTTTGTTGTTGAGTCCATTGCAGGGAAAGTTCTTTGGCGCCGATGTCGGTGGTGATATTCAGCCGGTTGTTGTTCAGGCTGGCTTGCAGGTTGGGTAAAGAAAGCGTGCCCAGGCTGGCGTTCATCCCCGACGGCAAGATCGCCTGAAGTTTGCTGCCGCGCACAAGCGCTTGCGCGGACAAGCCGGTTTTGTTTTGGGTGGCAACGATTTTGCTCAGGCTGATATCGCCCTGGCATTGGGTTGTATCCGCCAGGTTGATGTTTATTGCCGGCAGGGTTATTTCGCCGGTGATGGTGGTTTTTTCCGGTTGGCTGAGGATGGTGATATTGGCGCTGGAGATGGTCAGCTGTTTCAGCGATAGCGGCAGCGGGGCTGGCAAGAAACGCAGGTAAGGCGGAATCATGATGTTGCTGGCGGCGAGTGTGCTTTTAAAAGACTTGTCGATTAATCCGATACGGGCATCAAAGTTCAGCGTGCCGCTGGTGGAAGTTAAGGCCAGGTTGCCGCTGATGTGCAAATCGCTGTTTAAGGCCAGTGAGCCTTTGAGGACGGGCAGTCCGATGGTTTCTTTAAAGGGTTCGCCCTGGCTGATATCCGTTAGATGGATGAGGCCGTTACTGATGTTAAAGCCGCTGATGATGAGTTCCGGTGCGGGTGTGGCTGATGTCGGTGGCGTTGCATTCGGCGTGGTGGTCAAAAGATCGCTGAAATTCCAGGTTTGCGGATCCAGGCGTGTGATAAAAACTTCCGGGCTTTGAATATCCAGCGCGGGGATAATGACTTTACGTTGTACAAGGGCAAAGAAAAGGATCTGGGCGGATATGCTTTTAGCGTGCACAAAGATTTTTTTTGGATCGTCTTTCTGGTAGATGGTGATATTGCTGATGACAAAGCCGTGGATGGGGCTATATTGCAATGTGTCAAAAGTCACGTGCCGTTTGAGGGTGTCTTGTGCGGTTTTGATCGCCAGATCTTTGATCTGGATGGGCAAGAGGATCTTGTTAATATAAAAAAGCCCTGCGGAAAAAATGAACAGGGTGATGGCCAGCGTTAAAGTTATATTGTATGTAGTTTTATTTAGTTTAAGCATAAGATGTTTTAGATAACATACTCTATTTTTTGTAATTGGGCAAGATTTCCATCGACTACTATTCTAACAAGATGCGCAAGTTAAGCATGAAAAACAAAACATTATTATAGGGAGGATGGCCATGTCTGTCTTGGTTGGAAAAAATGCACCTGATTTCAAAGCGGTAGCTGTTCAGGAAAACAGGATTCTGGAAGATTTTACCCTTGGTCAATTCAAGGGAAAGCACGTCGTGCTTTTCTTTTATCCGCTGGACTTTACGTTTGTGTGCCCAACGGAACTGCATGCGTTTGCCCAATACCTGCCGGAATTCAAAAAACGCGGGGTTGAAGTGGTGGCGGTGAGTGTTGATTCTCATTTCAGTCATTTGGCCTGGTTATCCACCCCCAAGGCGCGCGGGGGTATTGAAGGCGTTCACTATCCGATCGTTTCGGATATCAACAAGACGATCAGTGCGGATTACGATGTTCTCGCTGATGGGCGCGGCATTGCTTATCGCGGGCTTTTTCTGATCGATAAAAACGGCATTGTGCGCCATCAGGTGGTTAATGACCTGCCCTTGGGGCGCAGTGTTCAAGAAGCGCTGCGCATGGTGGATGCCCTGCAGTTTTTCGAGAATAATGGAGAAGTGTGCCCGGCCAACTGGCATAAAGGGGACAAGGCCATGAAGCCGGATCAGAAAGGCCTGCAGGAATTTTTTAGTAAATGAAGTGTGTGATATTTTTACTGAGCTTAAAAGCCTTGGGCTTAAACAGCTTAGGGTTATGGGCAGGCGTGCGTGAAACAATCAGTCATCTGAAGTATTGGCCTTTGCCGATCCATGGATCGTTGGCCGTTGACAAACCCTGGATTTGCATTTAAGCTTGTATTTGTGTTATTCTTAAATTGGTGGATAATACGGTTCAGGTTAAATTCTGCTTGAATGGGCAATGGTTCTATAAATAAGATGGATGAGGGAATATTTTTATGAAGAAAATGACATCACTTTTGGCGGTTGTTTCTTTTATGTTCAATTGTGTTATGCCGGTGCAGGGACTGGCGCAAACCATTTCAGCTGTTGATCTTATGTCTCAGCCTGGAGAGGCGGTTGCCTTGACAAAGGCGTTTGTGCCGGCGCATTTGAGTGGGCTTATCATCAATCCGAACGAGCCGTTCCATCTGGATTTTGTGGTGTATCGCGGTGATGAAGCTTTGACGGCTGAACAGAAGCAGGTGGAATATTTAAAACTCATCAAGTATTTCTTGGCGGCGCTGGCTGTTCCGGACAAGGATCAGTGGGTGAACCTTTCGCCTTATGAAAAAGATCGCATTATTCCTGACACCTATGGCATGACAGCCATGGGGCGGGATGTTTTGGCCCAGGATTATATGCTTAAGCAAATGGCATCATCCTTGATTAATCCTGAAACGGATCTGGGCAAACAGTTTTGGGATGGTGTTTACGCCAAAGCGTACAAGGAGTTCGGGACCACGAATATTCCGACGGATGTTTTTAACAAAGTCTGGATCATGTCGGGCAAGGCTGTTATTTACGAGTCAGGCAATAAGGTGAGTGTGCTGGAGCATCATTTGAAAGTGATGCTTGAGTCTGATTATGTGGCGGCAACGCATAATGTGGCAGCCGCAGCCCCCGCCGATTCGGTGCCGGCGCAGGAATTATCCAAAAAAGTGTTTCGTGATGTGATCCTGCCGGCGATTGAAAAAGAGGTGAATGAGGGGCAGAATTTTGCACCGTTGCGCCAGGTTCAGGACAGCATGTTGTTGGCGGCGTGGTACAAACGCGCCCTGAGAGAATCTATCCTCAGTAAAGTTTATGCGGATCGTGTCAAAGTCAACGGCATTAATCAGGACCCGAAGGAAAACGAGGCGATTTACGAGCAGTATGTGGCCGCGTTTAAAAAGGGTGTTTTTAACATGATCAAGGAAGATGTGGATCCTAAAACCAACGAAGTCAATGAGCGCAAATATTTCTCCGGCGGTGTTGAGGGTGCGGGGATGAGCTTTGATGATGCGGCTATGGTGACCAAAGCCATGAGCGGCCCTTTGACCAGTGCCGCGCTTGATGCGTTGGCCCTGAAAGAAGATATTGTTAAGGTGGTATTCAAGGATCCGGGGTTAAAAGCGGGTGAGGTGACCCAGGGGAATATGGATAATGCTGCGAAAGCTTCCCAGATAAATAATAATGACTTTACCAAAGGTGGTGTTGATTTTGCCCAATCCGGTTTTGAAATGTTGATCAGGCGTGATGGCAACGGGGTGCCGTTACCTTACAGCCGCCAGTCTTTGGACAGTTTCAGGATCGATGGTCTTTTTCCTGTGATTTTAAGCATCCAGGCGGCGTCCAGCTTGCCGACATCTATCGGTGCCAAAGGCGCACCCAAGGGCATGTAAGTTAAGGGTTTATTTTATCGTTTTGTAAGGGTGGACCTTGTGTCCGCCCTTTTTATTTTTATATAATAAGTATTAATATAAAAACACATAATTATTTGAATTATTTTTTGAATAGGAGATAATGTAACTTGTTTATTGCTATATATTTTTATTCCTGTAAAAAACATATAAATGGTCTTTTGCGTGTCCCTGAAAAGAATAATATTAATATTCTTTATTTCTTTATTTTTCGTCGGGAAGATA
>JAZDPD010000235.1:0-8472 GCA_043798045.1 Candidatus Omnitrophota bacterium
GTGTTCTTGCAGCATACCTGAAGAAGATCCAGGATCTTCTGGAATCAGGGAAGAAAGAGAAAATATTCAGGATGGATTTTGATGTCCGGCTGGCGAGTTTGGCTTTTTTTGGTTTGGTGCAGTCTACGGTCACGTTCTGGGCTTTGAGTGAGTATGGTTTTTCTATTAAGAAGCAGAAAATCGAGAGTTTGTTCGATATATTCATCAAGGGGATCGTTTGTTAATGAACAAGAACCAATTTTCAGTTCAAGGAATGATGACAGATGCAAGGTTTTGCATCCAGAAGGGTGTTGCACAATTATACAGAAAGGGTAATGATATGAAATTGGATCGGAAAGAATTACTTAAGAATACCAGTGTTCTCGCTGAGATTGATCGGCACAAGTGGCTTGCCAGTGAACGTGCCGGCCGTGATATTGGTTTTGAGAGGGCGGCGGATGAGTGGTTTGTCAAAGAAGCGGAAGGTTGGGCCAAGATGCATTTGCCAAAACAAAATACAGATGTCGGCGGCAAGAAGAAAAAGCGCTAGTTTTCAGTTGCTTGTTTCATCTCAAGGGTTCAGAAAGAATTATTTCTGGAGGCATAAGATGGTCGGGCCGCCATCTGGGTTGAGAAGAAACCCAGAGGCGGTTTCTTTATTTTCAGAGTCTGGTTATTTCGGGTTTGTTCAAAAGGTTTCAAAAGCTGGAGGGAGTATATGACAAGTTATTTTGCTTTATCATCGAATATGGAAGCTGTTTGGATAGCTTTTGGAGCCGGGCTGCTGGTTTTTATTTTGGGCATGACGACACGAAAGGTTATTTTGGTACGGTTGCGCAGATGGTCGGAAAAAACAGAGAGTCAGCTGGATGATATTATTGTGGGAGCCATAAGGATTCCGATGATCCTTTGGTGTGCTGTTTTGGCTGTTTTTGTGGCCTTAAAGGTTTCGGTGTTGCCTGACAAAACAGGTGCTTTTCTGGAGAGATGCCTTCAAGTTCTTTGGCTGGCGTCTTTTACCATGGTGGCGGCACAAATACTGGCGCAGTCTGTCAGGGTTTATGCACGCAAGCTTGAATCGGCCTTGCCGGTTACGACATTGACGGAGAATATTGTCAGGATACTGGTTTATTGTATCGGCAGTTTGATGATTTTGCAGAGTTTGGGCGTTTCCATTGCTCCTATCCTTGCAACTCTGGGTATTGGAGGTTTGGCGGTTGCTTTGGCGTTGCAAGAAACTCTTTCAAATTTATTTAGCGGTTTTCATATCATCATGGCAGGGCAGATTCGGGTGGGGGATTTTTTGCGTCTGGAAACCGGACAGGAAGGCTATGTGGTTGACATTAATTGGAGGACGACAAAGGTCCGTATGCTGCCCAACAATGTGGTCCTGATCCCTAACGCCAAGTTGGCGCAGGCTGTTGTGACGAACTATTGTCTTCCTGATAAGGAAATGGCTGTTCTTGTCGAGGTTGGCGTGCATTATGACAGTGATATGCGAAAGGTTGAACGAGTCACGTGTGCGGTGGCTAAAGAAGTTATGCTTGAAGTTACCGGCGGGATCAAGAGTTTTGATCCATTTATTCGCTGCCACACCTTTGCTGACTTTAGC
This sequence comes from Candidatus Omnitrophota bacterium, assembly GCA_043798045.1. Lineage (GTDB taxonomy): Bacteria > Omnitrophota > Gorgyraeia > Zapsychrales > Fredricksoniimonadaceae > Fredricksoniimonas. The sequence continues at coordinate 1,592 of JAZDPD010000235.1, forward strand.
ATAAACTTTACGGTCATTCTAAGGTGCAGGGAATTTGTAGATCAGTACCTGCTTAAGCATGAGTTTATTTGCCGGTTACATGATCGCTATAAAAAGGAAGGGATTGTTATTCCGTATCCTATTCGGACGATCGATTATCCCCAGATCAAAAAGGATGCTGGATCGGGTGCATGAGATTGGGATATGCGGACACATCAAAAAGAGCATTGGTTGTACGAGGTATATGTTTTTGTGTTTTCACGGGTTGAAAACGGTGAATAGTAGGGGGCGAAGTGGTGCAGGTATTAATTTCGTTCTTAACGATCATGTTATGCGGCATGGGTGCGCAATGGCTCTCATGGCGTTTTAATATTCCCGGGATTGCGCTCTTTCTTTTAACAGGTTTTCTGGCCGGACCTGTTATGGGATGGGTTGAGCCGGGTTTCCTGCGCAATGACCTTCTTTATGCAACGGTATCTACTTTTGTTGCGGTCATTTTGTTTGAAGGGAGTTTGCAGTTAAAGTGGCAGGAGTTGCGTGAAAGCGGAACTGTTATTGTCCATCTTGTGTTGATGGGGGGATTGGTCACGATGATCCTCTCGGCGTTTGGGGCCAGCGTGATATTAGGGCTTGAGCCGCGCATGGCTGTTTTATTGGGGGCTATTTTTATTGTTACCGGACCAACGGTTGTCTTGCCTTTGCTCAGGCAAATCCGGCCTTCCGGAAGGCTGGGATCAATATTGAAATGGGAAGGTATTGCCATTGATCCTTTGGGAGCGTTGATCGCTGTATTGATTTATGAAGTTATTCTTTCCGAAGGAACCCGGCACATATTCGGGATTTTTACGGTGGGGATACTCAAGACGCTCTTTCTTGGGGTCTTTATTGGATTGGTAGGTTCTGTAATAATTGTATTTGCTTTCAAGAAATATATTATCCCGGAACATTTGAGGAATCCATTTGTTCTTACGACTGTGATTGCGGCGTTCATTACCGCGGCATTGCTGGGAAATGAACCAACTGGTTTTCTGGCGGTGACTGTCATGGGGATTATCCTGGCTAATCAGTCGTTAATCCCTATTCGCGGGGTGATGGTCTTTAAAGAAACCCTCAAATCACTGATCCTTCCCACATTATTTATTATTCTTGCGGCAAGGCTTCCGATTGAAGATCTCCCTTTGATTGACATGAGGGTTTTTATTTTCCTGTTATTTATTATTTTGATCGTTCGACCGGCGGCAATTTATATTTCGACGCGTTTTGCGGATTTGACGTGGCAAGAAAGATTGTTTTTGTCATTTATGGCACCGCGCGGGATTGTGGTTGATGCCGCAGGAAAAAGAATATTTGGTTTTAGAAAACCTAATGAAGGCCAATAGGATAATTTCTGGAGGGCATGTATGGATTTAGCGATTATTGGAAATTGTACCAGTGCTGCGCTGATCGGGAAGGACGCATCCATTGATTGGCTCTGCCTTCCTTTTTTTGATTCACCCTCTGTTTTCGGGAAGATCCTGGATGAGGCCCGCGGCGGTTTTTTCCGTATCTCTGCTGAGAATACAATACGGGTTGAACAACATTATGCCCGGCATACCCCTATCTTGAAAACGCGTTTTGAGACAAGCAACGGGGTTTTTGAGATATTGGATTATATGCCCCGGTTTCTGACAAGTGGGGGCGATGTGTATTGTCCGTCAGAAATTCACAGGGACATTCATGTGATTTCTGGTCAGCCGCGTATCAAGGTGGAACTAAAGCCGTGTCCTAATTATGGGCTAGCCCAAGGAAGTTTTGAACTCACGCCTGATTATTTGAAGATATTCTCGACAAAAGGCGAGTACAACAGTTATTACCTCTATTCGAATCTGGACCTGACGGCTGTTTTGGAAGGGAAGGCGATTGATCTGGACGAATCCTCATTTTTTCTCCTTTCATACCACGAGAAGCTCGTTGAGGTAAGCCAGGAAAAGGTTTATCTGGAGTATGAAAAGACAAAAAGCTACTGGATGGATTGGGTTTATCGCACACGCATTCCCGAGCAGCATAAGGAGTTGCTTATTCGCTCGATCATCACACTCAAGCTTTTGATGTTTCAACGTACGGGGGCCGTGATTGCCGCCCCGACAACTTCATTGCCGGAGATTGTTGGCGGTGAACGTAACTGGGATTATCGCTTCTGCTGGGTCAGGGATGCGAGCATGATCATTGATCTTTATGCCCGCATGGGACATTTGCATTCAGCAGAAAGGTATATCGAGTTCATCCTCGAACGGATGCTTGTTAAGAACGAGAATATTGCTGTCATGTACGGGATCAATGGCGAGCGGGTGCTTGATGAGAAAATCCTGGAGCATCTTGACGGGTTTGAAGGTTCTCGTCCTGTTCGCATTGGTAATGCCGCGTATTTGCAAAGGCAAAATGATGTCTATGGTGAGTTGATCGAGGCTATTTATGCGTATTATATTGCCAATCCCCGGCACCAGAAGAATCTTAATGAAGAGCTCTGGACGGTAGTTCGTTCGTTGGCTAATAAGGTTGTTGATATGTGGCGTACCCCTGATTGCGGTATATGGGAACGCCGCGGTGATGAACAGCATTTTGTTCATTCCAAGATGATGAGCTGGGTAGCCATGGATCGTGCGGCCAAGATCAGTAAGCACATCGGCAAGAGCCGGCATATGGCGCGTTATAGGGATGTTGCCAAAGAGATCAAGATGGATATTCTTGCCCATGGATGGGATGCGGAGCTTAATAGTTTTGTCATGCATTACGGGTCGAAAGACCTTGATGCGTCCAATTTATTGATGGTTCATTACGGATTTCTGCCTTCTTCTGACAAAAGGATCAAGGGGACGGTTGAGGCGGCATGCCGGCATCTGGTGCGTAACGGGTATGTGATGCGGTATACGACCAATGATGAATTCGGAGCACCCAAGAATGCGTTTATTGTGTGTACATTCTGGCTGATCCACGCGTTATATTTGACAGGGCGCCAGGATGAAGCGCGCGTGATGTATGACCAGATGATCGGGAAGGTCAATCGTTTGGGGTTGTTGTCAGAAGACATTGAACCTGATACCGGACGGTTAATCGGGAATTTTCCTCAGGGGTATTCTCATTTGGCTTTAATTCAGACGGCATTTCTTTTGGAAACAAATTACCAGTGGGACAGCGGGGCATTATTCTTTTCATCGGATACCGGTTATGAAGAAAGCCAGGAGCCGATTCTATGAGACGGATATTTTTCTTTATTTTGCCGATCCTGATTATCGTGGCTGCTGGTTTTACAGTTTTTGGTATTGTGCAGGTCAGGATCGATGAAGAAAAATTGATGGATGAACTAAAATACAAGGCCAGGGCGGTGGCTGAGAGTATGGAGCTCTCGGTCCGGGTGGCTCTTGAGAATCACAATTCGGTCAATGCAGAATATCTGGTGGAGAAGTTTCAGACCAGGGATCGTTTGCAGGGATGTGTGATTTATGATGCCAACGGCAGGATTGTAGCCATTACACAACGATTTGCAGATTGGAAAGATAAAGACAAGCCGTATATTCAGACTGTTTTAAAGAGCAAGGTGTCGTTTTCAGATATTGAGAAGTTCAAGGATTACACGGTATACAGCTATGTGCTGCCTGTTGTTAAAGATGATGGTACGGTTCTGGGGGTTGTTGAGATCATTTACGACACTTCGTATGTCCTTGGTCGCCTTGGGGAAATATGGAAAAGCATCAGTGTGACGCTTATAGTGCTGTTTGTCTTGATCGTGGTTTCATCGGTCATTGTTTTTCGACAGATGTTTTTCCTTCCTGTTGTCAAGCTAACGGATTGGTTCAAGAATTTTCTAAAAGGTGAGGGAGATCACCGCCATCCGCTCAGTGATAAGGACGAGTTGGGCAAGCTTGCCAATGAGGTTGAGCAAGTGGCGCTGAATTTGCGTGTGGCACGTCGTGCGATCGTTGAAGATGCCCAGATGAAGTTGAATAAAGATGAGGTTTGGACGGAAAACAGGCTGCGCAGTTTTATCCAGGCCAAATTGGGCGCGAGTTCCATGTTGGTGGTGTCCAATCGTGAGCCTTATATGCATATGGCGGACGAAGCCACCGGCAAGGTGCGCTGCATTCGCCCGGCGAGCGGTGTGGTTACGGCCATTGGCCCTATTTTACAGGCTCTGGGCGGGACATGGATCGCGCATGGTGCCGGGAATGCTGATCGAAAACATGTGAACTCCAAAGACAAGATCGGGGTTCCTCCGGAGGATAATCGCTATATTCTCAGGCGTGTGTGGCTTACGAAGGATGAAGAAGAGGAGTATTATTACGGTTTTTCCAACGAAGGTTTGTGGCCGTTATGCCATATCACGCATACGCGTCCGATTTTTAATGATAAGGATTGGGATACTTATCAGAAGGTTAACCAGAAGTTTGCCGATGCGGTTATTGAGGAGTTGCCGGCAGGCCCTGCGTTTGTGTTTATTCAGGACTATCATTTTATGCTTTTGCCATCCATGATCAAAGCCAGGCGGCCGGATGTGATTGTGGCATTGTTCTGGCATATCCCCTGGCCTAATCCGGAAGTCTTTTCGGTTTGCCCGTATCAAAAGCAGATACTCAATGGGATGCTGGCGTGTGATCTCATTGGCTTTCATGTGCAGTACCATTGCAATAATTTCCTGGAAACAGCCAACAGGCTGTTGGAGTGCCGGGTTGATACGGAAAAGTTCAGTATTGTCCGCGGGGAACAGGAAACACTGGTCAGGGCTTTTCCTATCAGTATTGCACTGCCGGGGGCTGATGATGTGATTTCAGAGAAGGAATTGGCGAAGGTCCGGAATGAATATAAGCTGAATGATAAGATTGTTGCTGTTGGTGTGGATCGTATTGATTACACCAAAGGCATTGGCGAAAGGATTCTGGCGATTGATCGTTTTCTTGAAAAGCATCCCGAATTCAAAAAGAAGTTTGTATTTGTCCAGATTGGCGCGCCAAGCCGAACACATATTAAACGTTATCATGATCTGGGTGGTGAAATTGACGAGTTGGTCGAGAAGGTTAACTGGAAACATTCGGATGGCGATTACAAGCCGATCATTTATATCAAGCGGCATCTGTCTGCTGAGGAAATTTTACCTTTTTATACGTTGTCGGATATATGCATCGTCAGTTCCTTGCATGACGGGATGAACCTGGTGGCCAAGGAATATGTTGCGCACCGGCATGATGAAAGCGGCGTTCTCTTGTTGAGTTGTTTCACAGGGGCGATCCGTGAGTTCACCGAGGCTGTCGCTATTAATCCTTATGCCACCGAAGAGTTTGCCGAGGCGATCTTCATGGCTGTTACCATGCCCAGGGATGAACAAAAACGACGGATGGCTTCCATGCGAAAGACCATTAGGGAAAATAATGTTTATCGTTGGGCGGGGAGTATTGTTGCAGAACTTTCAGGATTAAGGAAAAGCGGCCATGAAAAACCTACTGTTTAATCTTTCGGCCTGGAGACAGCGATTGGCGCGTGAACCGCTGGCGGTATTCCTTGATTATGATGGCACGCTTTCTGCCATTGCATCAACGCCGTCGGATGCACTGTTACCCTTGACGACACGCGAGGCTTTGGAAGATCTGGTGCAGATGGAGAATGTCAAGGTGGCGATTATTTCCGGGAGAGGTTTGTTTGATTTACGTAAACTGGTTCCTGTTGAAGGGCTTTCCTATGTTGGCAGCCACGGCATTGAATTTCAATCAAGGAAATTGACGGGTCAGCGCGTTTCACGGCAGTATTTAAAGCGGCTTGGCGAGCTTAAAATCAGGTTGCATGAAGAAGTGCGCGGGTTGGAGGGGGTATTGCTGGAATCCAAACCGTTTTCACTTGCGATTCATTACCGAAAAGCGTCGATGGAATCAGAAAAGAAGTTAAGGCAGGTTATTCGGTATGTTTGCGGCGGAGCGCTGGAGAAAGGCCGGATTATCCTGATGCCCGGGAAAAAGGTTGTTGAAATCATGCCGCCAACGATGATGGATAAGGGGCGGGCGGTTAAAAGTTTGTTAAAGATTTGGGGAAACAGGAAGTGTTTACCGATTTTTATTGGCGATGACCGGACGGATGAAGCGGCTTTTAAGGTGTTGCGAAAAAGTGGTTTGACCGTCAAGGTAGGGGTTTCATCATGGCGGTCAAAGGCCCAATATTTTCTCAATGGGGTTGAGGATGTCAAGATGCTGCTTGAATTGATCATTTATTTTAGAAGTATGCATGCAGAGTGATCTTGTTGATGATAGGGGAACAAGCCCTGTAATGGTTGTGCGCATCGACAAGTGGTTATGGGCTGTGCGTATTTGCAAGACACGTGTTATAGCGCTTGATTTGTGCAAAAGGAACAAGGTAATTATTGACGGGCAGGTGGTCAAGCCATCGCGTGCTGTCAATCCGGGGCAGGTTGTGGTGGTTCGAAAAGAGGGCATCAGTTGGCAGTACCGTGTTCTAAAATGCATTGATAAACGCGTTGGCGCTCCACTTGCCAAAGTGTGTTGTGAAGATATTACCCCCCAGGAAGAAAAGGATAAACTGGCCCTCATCAAGAGTGGCTGGATGGCGCGTCGCGTGAAAGGTGAAGGTCGTCCGACCAAAAAGGAGCGCCGTGAATTGAACCGGGTGTTTGAATTGTAGTTTTTTCAAATAAACCAGAAAGTTCACATGAATGCCATTCCTTTGTCACATTTGCCGTTTATACTTGTGGCAGAAAGGAGGGAAAATATGAATTCATTTTATAAATAGTCGGCACTGAAAAATAACGTAAGCTGTTGATATATAATGATTTACAAATATTTATAGCGTGATATAATTGCAGGGTATTCATTCAAAACGAAAGGAAACCTTGCAAAAATGAAGCCCAAGAAAAGACGCCACACGAC
>JAZDPD010000236.1:0-6738 GCA_043798045.1 Candidatus Omnitrophota bacterium
GTCGTGTGGCGTCTTTTCTTGGGCTTCATTTTTGCAAGGTTTCCTTTCGTTTTGAATGAATACCCTGCAATTATATCACGCTATAAATATTTGTAAATCATTATATATCAACAGCTTACGTTATTTTTCAGTGCCGACTAAATAATGCAAAGACGCTCCCTGCAACGTCTTTGCAAAAATCAATCTAACTTTTTATTGCTTGATAAAGTATAGAATACTTACGTGATGAAAAACAAGGGAAGGTCATTTCGCAAGAACGTCAACGCTTCTTCGAATGATTAATTTCTTGTTTCAAAGCCTTATGATATTGCTTTCGAATCGCGTCAATATCAACCTGAGGCTTGGGCAGTTTCATATCCAGCGATTCGAGCATCTCCACAACAATCCCGGAGACCGCTAAATTGCGAAACCATTTATGATCAGCAGGAATCACAAACCATGGGGCCTGCGGCGTGCTGGTATTACTTAGAACATCTTCATAAGCACGGACATAATCATTCCACAATTCTCTTTCCTGATAATCAAATTCACTGATTTTCCAATGGCGAGCAGGATCATCAATCCGCTGTTTAAAACGCCTGAGCTGTTCCCCAGGACTTATGTGTAAAAAGAATTTCAAAACAAGTGTTCCATTGGCCGCGAGCCTCTTCTCAAAATCATTGATCAAATCAAACCGCTCGAATACAGTTTCCTTTGAAATCGTCTTATGCACCCGCGTCACCAGCACATCTTCATAATGCGACCGGTTAAAAACAACGATTTCCCCTTTAGCCGGAACCTGCTTCTCAATACGCCAGAGAAAATCATGGGCAGCCTCTTCTTTGGTGGGAACCTTGAACCCGCAAACCCTGGTGCCCTGCGGATTCATGGCACCCAGCACATGATTGATCGTTCCGTCCTTGCCCGCCGCATCCAACGCCTGCAAACAAATCAAGACCGAACGCTTTCCTTCCGCATAAAGACGGTATTGCAGATCACGCAAATGCTCAATATTATCTTCGGTCTCCTGTTTGGCGGAAGCTTTACCCTTATGTTTTAACGTAGCCTGCGGAGCAATTTTATTTAAATAGACCTTACGCCCTGGTTTGACCTGAAGGCATTCACTGTATTTCATATCTTATCCTCGCATTAAAATGATCTTCTCAACGGCTTCCGGAGTGATATCATTGCGCTCGCCATAAACAACCTGGCGTTCACTAAAACGTTCCCGCACTTTGCGCGCGGCCTCCTCTGGGGAAATACCGTATTCAGCAAGGCGCGTTTTCATCCCCATCAGCCTGAAGAAGTCTTCCGTCCGGTCCATGGCCTCGCGGGCTGAATCAACCTGCCAAACCCGCTGCCCGAACTGACGTAACTTTTCTTCTTTATCCTTAAACTTATACTGCCAAACTCCTGGCAAAATGACCGCCAGCGTTTCGGCATGATCCAGGCCGTAAAAGGCTGTTATTTCAACACCAATACGATGCGTTGACCAATCCTGCGGAACACCAGCCCCGATAAGATAATTTAAAGCAAGTGTCGCACTCCACATGAACGTGGCACGCGCATCATAATCCGATGGGTCTTTAAGCGTCACGGGGCCCACCTCAATCAATGTCTTGAGCAAAGCCTCCGCCAACCTGTCCTGAAGAGGGGCCGCCGCCGGATAAGTCACATACTGTTCCAATACATGCGTGAAGGCATCCACAATCCCGTTACGCACCTGTTTCAATGGAACCGTCATGGTCACTTCAGGATCAAGGATAGCAAAACACGGATACACATGCGGCGATACAAGGATACGTTTCTCCTGACGATCCCGCCGTGAAATAACGGCATTCCCGTTTGATTCTGAACCTGTGGCCGGAAGCGTTACAACAACACCCAGCGGCAAAGCCGCGGCAATATTCGCCCCCTTGTGAAGGATCATTTCCCAGGGGTCTTTACCCGGAAAACACGCCGCCGCGGCAATGAATTTTCCGGCATCGATCACAGAACCACCTCCAACCGACAATATAAAACCAACGCCATGCTGCCGGACAAGATCCAGCGCTTTCAAACATGTCTCCAGCTGGGGATTAGGTTCTATCCCGCCAAATTCAACAATATCCCGACCTTTCAACACTTCCATGACCTGGGCATGAACCCCATTCTTTTTAATCGAACCGCCCCCATAAAGAAACAAAACCGTTTTATCTGCCGGTACACGCCGGGCAATCTCTTTGATCATCCCTTTTCCAAAGACAATCTCTGTGGCGTTCTTATAAATAAAGTTCTGCATTTACACTCTCCCTATAAATCTGCAAGCTCATTATAATGCATCATGCTGCTCTGATGGCAAATGCGCATGCACATGCTCCTTGCCGTCATGCAAATGATGATGCTTGTGCACCAGGTTATGTTGCTCAAGAAATGCCATATCATTTAAAATTCGCGCCGTTGAACCGCTTTTGACAATCTTTTTATCAATACCAAACACATAAACCGTATCTGCAATCTCGCTAATAATATGCAGATCATGGGTTGCCGTGATGATCGTCTTGCCGCGTTGATTGGCTTGAACAACAAACTCAATGATATGCCGCACCGTCAACGGATCAAGGCCGGCGGTTGGTTCATCAAAGATATACACATCCGGGTCAATGGCCAGGACTGAGGCGATGGCCACACGCCGTTTTTCCCCGATGCTGAGTTGATGCGGAACCCTGTCGAGTAAATGCTCAATATCCAAAACCCGCGCCACTTCCACCAGACGCCGCTTGACCTCTGCAGCCCCCACACCTAATTGCAAAGGTCCGAACATAATATCCTCCCGGACAGATGGGCAAAAAAGCTGGATATCCGCATTCTGAAAAACAAGCCCAACCTTGCGCCGAAAGGCATGGGCGGTCTTCTCATCCGCCAGCGCATCTTCACTCAAAACCTTGCCGAAAGCGGAAACCTCACCCCTATCAGGAAAGATCAATCCATCCAGCAAATGCAACAATGTCGACTTCCCTGTTCCGTTTGGGCCAATAACAGCTATTTTCTCGCCTGAACGGACAGTCATATTCACATGACACAACGCCGGATGTTTTCCTAAATACGCATACTGAACATCCTTCAGTTCGAAAACAACATCAGTCATATTCTATACCCCGCATAAAGGAATCCCGCACACATCACCACCGAACATAACAGCCATGCCACATCTTTCCACCCCATATGAAATGGTATCAACATCTGCGGCTCACCGGTATACCCCCTTGAAAGCATGGCTTTATAGACATCTTCACTCATCTGTGCGGTCCTGTTCCATGTGTTGGCCATATTCCAGGCTACCACATGCCGCCCTTTTTGATGCTGCGTTACAACACCCACCCGGCTTCGCAGCGCCAAAAAGATATTTTCAACCATCACAGCCAGTATATACAAGTAACGGTAACACATAAACACCGTCAGGATAAAGACCCTCGGCACACCAAAAACACGCAGAACTTTCAATAACTCACCATGACGTGTCGTTAAAGACAACAGTACCGCCCATGACACCGATGTCGTGACCCGCACCACAAACAAAACCGCGGCATCAATCCCCTGCCGGGTGATCATCAACGTCACCCCCATCAGCTGAAAAGAATAAACCGATTCACCCGGGCTAACTGAACTGAACAAAGCGGGAATGGCCATGCCAAGGGAAAATATCGGAATAAAAACCCATGTCCTGACAAGAAAAAATCCCAACGGGATTTGAGACACCATCACCAGCATCAGGCATAATAAATACAACAGGCCGATCAGATGCGCACTCTTTAAAAACGCTACTGTCAGAATAAATCCCAGGATCGTCAGTGTTTTAATCCTTGGTTCAATGGATTGCAAAAAACCTTTATGACAGGCATGCTCTTCACAAAGGGTCGCATCCTTTATAAAAGCCAACGCACTCTCCAGCGACCGACTGATAAAATCACGTTTCATCATCATTCTTTCACAAGTAATTTACCCAACAACCCAATGATCCCGACGATGAGGATAATCCCCGCCAGAGCAGATACAATATAGGCAAAACTCAAATCAAAAAGTGCTTTTTCTTCCCAACCCTGAAAAGAATAATCCGGCATGGGCGCCTTCCAAAACTCGGAAAGTTTCTCAAACCCCTGGGGAACATAACCCGTCATCTTCTGAATCTCATCCATACCCCACTCACCCCATGCCGCACCTGCCTTGAAATGATCAGGCAACAAAAGTCCCAGCGGGGAAATAACAACCAAAATAATCATCCCAACCCATAATTTCTTTATAAGCGTCATGATTTACCTCCATCAACAAAAATCACATCCTGTTTTTGTAAATACTTAACAACCAAACCCGTCACCAGGGCTTCAACCCACCCAAAAACAAGCAAATGCTCACCTGCCATCACAGGCAGCGCCACCTTCAGCCCGTAGGGGCAATATAACGCCTGACCATTAGACGTATGAAATAATAGCGGCTGAAGGCCAAACTCCAATCCTGCACATACCGCAGCCGCCACAAGTCCGATATAGGCACCAGCACCCGCCGCCAATACCTGCCGATGAGAACCAATGGCACTCCCCGCAGCCATGGCTTTATAAACATAATATCCGGTAAATGGAAGCACAAACGCCATATTAAAACAATTGGCCCCTATCGCCATGATACCACCGTCTCCAAAAAGCAACGCCTGAATCACCAGCGCTACTGTTACAGCAATGCACGCGGCCCATGGCCCCAAAAGAATCGCCACCAGGACACCGCCAACCGCATGCCCGGTTGATCCACCAGGAATCGGGACATTGAACATCATGATCACAAAACTGAACGCCGCACCGATGGCCAGAAAAGGCACCTGACGCACTTTTAATGTCTTTTTCACCATCCGTGAGGCCGCCGCCCAAATCGGTATCATGACCGCCCCCAAAACCCCGCAGCTTGCCGGGCTTAAATATCCATCTGGTATATGCATTCACACCCTCCCTTTGATTAATAATCTTTAACCCGCATTACCACTTCTTATAAAAATACGTGATTTGAACGCCGCTTCTTTACTCTTCATGCCACCAATATAAAATTCGTGTTACCCGAAAATAAAAAAAACAACGTCCGCTCAAACCACATTCTTCCCCATCGTGGACATGGCCATGCTGACATGTTTGATCCCTTTTAACGCTTTTAACTTTTCAAACAAATCCTTCACATCAGCCGGAGCACCCCGTGTCACCACAACCTCCAGACAATTATGATGATCCAGATGAATATGCGAAGAGGACATGATACTCCCGTGATGATCATGCTGTATATCCATCAGGCGGTTTAACAAATCCCTTTTGTGATGATCATAGACAAGGGTGATGGCTCCCGCCACCTCCTTGCCTTCCTGCCATTCAACCTTGACAAGATCTTCCCGGATAAGATCGCGAATAGCCTCCGAACGGTTGGCATAGCCGTTTTTCCTGATCCGACCGTCAAAATGATCAAGTAACGCCTTCTCTAATGAAACACCAAACCTGATAACCTTGGACATAAGATTCCTTTGTGTTACTAATTATAATAAAGTAACACACAAACAATTCCTGTCGATATAAATCGTATATACATAATAAGGCAGCTCCGGACTTGCTGAGCAACAAGTCCGAAGCTGCGCAGTTGCTGTTAAAACTTGCGCGTCATGCCAACCGTATAATTCCTTTCGGGACTAGGATAATAAAAACGGTCAGGCGCACTCGTCGCCGGGTTCGTGGCCCAGCCGGCATACTCGGCATATTGCTTGTTAAACAGGTTGTTAATTCCGGCTGACACAGACCAATCCTTCTTCTGCCAAGTCAGGCTTGTATTAACCACCGCATACCCATTGATCAGGCCATGACTATTGGCCTGGTCATTGAGTGTATATCTTTTCCCAACATAGATTCCAGTCACATGCCAGACCATGTCCGCTGGCAAAGACACCTTGACCCCTGTACTGAACTTGTGATGCGCCACAAGCGGGATCTGATTCTTGTCATAATCCCCGCCATGAAAATACGCATGTGTATAGGTATATGCCCCCGTCATGGAAATACGCCGGGTCAGCTCACTTTCCAAAGAAAGGTTCAGGCCTTCATGAACCGTCTTGTCATAATTCTGGTTCTGCCCTGCAGCCAAAGGACCGCCTGTTGAATTATAGTAAAGTTCATCCGTCAAATGCATACGGTAAACAGACACATCCGCCTTGGCCCAATCATTGATTTTCTGACGAACACCCAGCTGATAAGTGGTTGCCGCCTGCGGCCTTAATGATGTATTCAACTGCTGCTGCCATGAACCGTCATTATAGGTAAACTCATCGACTTCAGGAAAACGCAAACTCCTGGACACATCACCATACAGCGTTGAGACATCTGTACAAGAATACGCCAATCCCGTATGCGCGGCCCACTGGTCATAATGCACCTGGGAATGAATATCAGGATTCCAGCCTGTGGCATCATGATAATTAAACAGGTACGCAGCCTGCTCTAATCTGTAACCGCCTGAAAGGGTCAACTTGTCGATCACCTTAAACTCATCATTCAAATACCCGGCCACAGAAGTCTTGCGGATGCGTGTGTGTGTTTTAAGGTCATCATCGTTGGACTGATCGTATTTATTCGACGTATAGTCAGCCACATATTCATCCACCCCGGTTATCAGTTTGTTATCCCGATCAAAGATCGTATGCTCCAGGGTATATTTCGGTGTCACACCATAGGTATTGATCCTGGAACGCTGCGTCCAGAG
>JAZDPD010000238.1:0-2133 GCA_043798045.1 Candidatus Omnitrophota bacterium
GCATGGACAAAGACAGCAATAAAATCGAAAGGCTTCGTAATGGTGAGATCCCAATTTACGAACCGGGCTTGGATGCCTTGGTAGCCAAGAATGTCAAAGATGGCAGGTTGTCGTTTACCAGCAATATGGAAGAAAGTGTCAGTCAAGCCAAAGCAGTTTTCATCGCGGTGGGAACACCTTCATCCCGGCGTGGCGACGGGTATGCTGATTTGACCTATATTTATGCTGCTGCCAGGGATTTGGCGCCATATTTAGGAAAATATACGGTTGTGGTTGATAAGAGTACCGTCCCTGTTGGCACAGCCAGGCAGGTTGCCCGGGTCATAAAGGAGGCAAATCCTGCAGCGCAGTTTGATGTGGTTTCTAACCCGGAGTTTTTACGGGAGGGCGCAGCAATAAACGATTTCATGCGTCCGGACCGGGTGGTCATCGGAGTTGAGACGGAACGGGCAATCGAGGTCATGAAAGAAATTTATAATCCTCTGTACCTGATCGCAACCCCATTTGTTTTAACTGGACTTGAAACTGCCGAACTGATCAAGTATGCTGCAAATGCTTTTCTGTCGATCAAGATCTCGTTTATTAATGAGATGGCAAATGTGTGTGAGGCTTTAGGGGCGGATGTTATCGATCTGGCCAAAGCCGTTGGGCTTGATGGGCGAATTGGCCGCAAGTTTCTCCATGCAGGGCCGGGGTATGGTGGCTCCTGTTTTCCCAAGGATACATTGGCCCTGCTGCGGATAGCCCAAGAAAACGGAGTTCCCGTCCGTTCCGTTGAGGCGGCTGTGGAGGTTAATGCCGCTCAGAAGGCACGGATGGTGAAAAAGATCCGTGATGCCCTGGGAGGCTCTGAGGTCGGGAAGACAATTGGAGTGCTGGGCTTGACATTTAAACCGGAAACGGATGATCTGCGGGATTCTCCTGCGTTGACTATTTTGCCGCCGCTTGTTGAGAAGGGGGCAAAAATTCAGGCCCATGATCCCCAGGGAATGGTCGAAGCCGCCAAATTGTTTCCGGAATTCTCCTATGTGAATAATGCCTATGAGGCGAGTGACAACGCTGATGTATTGGTACTTTTTACGGAATGGAATCAATATCGTGCTCTTGATCTCCAGGAACTGAAATCCAGAATGAAATCTCCTGTGTTTATTGATTTGCGTAATGTGTACAACCCGAAACAGATGAAAGAAGCTGGTTTTTCGTATATAGGCGTCGGTAGAGGCTAACGAGGGTAAAGTGGACACTTTGAACCTGGAACTGCGGAAGACAAAAGAAGAAATTGACCGCTTGGTCAGAAACTGGAGGGCGTTGCTTGATGTCATGCCTGAGATGGTTGTGCTGATCCGGGAGGACTGTATCATTGAGTACATGAATCCCAGCGCAATTACGGTCTTTGGCGATTTGTGCAGACAGGATTGCCGGAAGAACTTATGTCATGCTGATGATCGTTGTAAACTTTGTTGTCCGATAACCCTGTCTGCCAGTGGGAAAAGAAAAAGCGGCCTTGAGGAAACCCGCATCGGCGATGTTGATGTAGAATACAGCTTTGTTCCCTTCCAGGGTTATATGGGTGATCGTTTGGTTATGATGGTGATGCGAGACGTCACCGAGAGAAAACTCCATGAGCAGGAGCTTTCCAGCTTTCATAACAATATTGAAGAAATCCTCCAGCAGAAAATTAGTGAACTAAAGGAAAGCGAGAAGACACAGCAGAATCTATTCCGTGAAATAAATGTCCTGAAACGCAAACTGCAAAATAAGGATCAGGCCGATGAGATGATCGGCACGAGCCGTAAAATGCGGGAATTACGCGAGATGATTGACCAGGTGGCCGGTTCGGACGCCACCATATTAATTACCGGTGAGTCAGGAACTGGCAAGGAACTTGTGGCTAATCTGATCAGGAAATGTAGTTCAAGAGCAGACAAGCCGTTTTTAAAAGTAAACTGCAACAGTATCAATGACAACCTCCTTGAAAGTGACCTTTTCGGCTATGAAAAGGGGGCTTTCACCGGCGCTGGCGGGCGTAAAAAAGGAAAGTTTGAGATTGTTGACAACGGCACCATTTTTCTTGATGAGATAGGGGACATCAGTCCCAAAATGCAGTCTTCATTGCTTCGTGTTCTGCAAAAT
>JAZDPD010000241.1:0-6513 GCA_043798045.1 Candidatus Omnitrophota bacterium
CTTGCGCTTAGTGTTACAATTTCTCTGCTCCATAGGTCTCCTGTTCTTTGCTTGTTCGCAACTTACAAAGTAACAGTTATTTTTCAGATCTATGGAGCTCTTTTAAATTTTTCCTGTCGCACTTGTGATTACAATTTTCTGTTTTATCCTTATTCAGCGAACAATGATTTCGTCACGTTCTGAACCGATGGAAATATACTTAATTGGCACCCCCACCAAATCCTGCATGCGCAGGATATAATCCCGCGCCTGTGGCGGCAGTTTACGGAAATCACGAATCGCCCCTACCGGCTTCTGCCATCCGGGCATTTCCACATAAACAGGCTTGGCACGGCAAAGAACCTCATAATCATGCGGAAAATCCTTGAAAATCTTTCCCTTATATTTATAACCCGTACACAGGCTTACTCTCTTTAACTCATCCAGGACATCCAGTTTCATAATAGCCAACTCATCAAACCCTCCAACAATCGCGGCATAACGCACCAACACACTGTCAAACCAGCCGCAACGCCGCGCACGACCCGTCGTTGAACCGAATTCATTACCTTTCGTACGAATCTCTTCTTCCATTTTCGCCGTAAACTCCGTTGGAAACGGCCCCTCACCCACACGTGTGGTATATGCCTTGACCACCGCAATGATCTTGTCGATCTTAGTCGGAGCGACACCGCTGCCACTGGCAACCCCGCCAACCGTCGTATTAGAAGAAGTGACATACGGATACGTTCCAAAATCAATGTCCAGAAACGCGCCTTGTGCTCCCTCAAATAAAACAGATTTTTTCTGATCAATCGCATCATTCACATAGATCGCGGTATCGCAGACATACGGCTTCAAACGACGCGCATAAACAGCATATTCCTTGTAAATGCTGTCAAAATCAAACCCCGACTGATTAAAAACTTTCTTAAAATATTCGTTCTTCTCCCGAAGGTTATCCTTCAGTTTTGAACGGAAAACTTTCGGATTCATCAGGTCAACCATACGTATCCCGCAACGGGTCACCTTATCCGCATAACACGGGCCTATCCCTCGTCCCGTCGTCCCGATACGATGCTCTCGCATCTTCTCGCGCAAACCATCAAGGACCCTATGGTAAGGCATCACCACATGTGTATTAACAGCAATCTTTAACTGTTTAGGCGTAACCTTAATCCCTCTCTTTTCAAGGCCATCGATCTCCTCAATGAGCGCCTTGGGATCAACCACCACCCCATTGCCGATCACACAAACCTTTCCTGTACGTAAGATGGCCGACGGCAAAAGATGAAACACATACCGCTCTTTTCCAACAATGACCGTATGCCCGGCATTGCTCCCGCCCTGATAGCGCACCGTTACATCCACATCCTTGGAAAGGATATCAATCAATTTCCCCTTGCCTTCATCACCCCATTGGGCACCAACAACAACAATATTCATCAAACATTCCTTTGCTAACCTTTATTGAAAAAATAAAAAAAGATCAATGCCCCGCCTACCGCCAGATAATATGCCGCCGCTATAATCGTTACCATCGACTTCTGTGTTTCCAGTAATTGAAACACTTTGCCGCGCCATCTGAGCACTGCCACAACAAGAATAACCAGCACACCTGCATTGCGCACAAGTTCATAAATGACAAGCGCACCCAGTGAATCAAATAAACGTCCGGCTGTAAATGCCATTGATCCTTGAATCGCCACATGCATCGTCAACGGCCAAACCGTCCCCAACACCGCCAAAGAAACAGCCAATACCAGCGCCACGAACCCCGCCATAAAAAGAGGCAGCCTTAACGACCATGGCCATTTTAAAAGTGTATCGACGCGCTCATTAGCTAACAGCCACCAGTGACGGCCCAATACGCCTGCAACACCTATAAAGAAAACACCCACGATAACATAAAACCACAACCCTACGGCCAAAAACGTATCCGACGATAATACAGGTAGAAGCATGCCAGTATCACACATCACGTTCGTCAGCACAAAGAAAAGCAAGAAATAACCCAAGAACGAAGTGGCCACATGTTTGGAGGTGTCGGAACAAAGGACCAGCAGCGCAAGCAATACACCAGGTACTGCCAGCTGAACCGGAACGAACAGATCCTGCACCCCTATCAACACAAATGTCAGCCAATCATTCGGCATAAAATATCAACCCCAACAGGTTAAATCTTTAACATCTTGACAAACTGGATGCCTTTTGTCGCTTTAAGCCCGTCAATCACAGCTGCGGAAACCTCACCATCAACATTGACCACGCTAACGGCCGTCGCCCCTTCTTTCTCGCGGCCAAAGGTAATATAAGCAATATTGACCTTGGCATTCCCCAGCGCGGTACCTACAGCACCTACAATGCCCGGGACATCATTATTGCGGATAAATAAAATATTCCCTGAAGGAACAGCCTCAACATACACATTATTGACCTTGACGATGCGCGGCTTCCTGTTGGCCGAAAGAACACCCCATACTTCAAGTGATTCCTTTTCCGTCACAATTTGCAGTTTAATGCAATTGCCGAATTCCTGTTCATCTTCAATCACTTCCCGAATAGAAATCCCACGTTCCTTGGCGATATCCATCGAATTGATCGCATTGATGTTATCCACCAGGATCGGCTTAAGCACGCCATGCACAATGGACATGGCAATTGGCATCATATTATACTTGGGCAGTATCCCGCCATAAATTGTCCGGATCTCCTTGATCCCGCCGCTTACAAGCTGGCCGGCAAACTTTCCCAGCTTGTCCCCGAGATCAATGTAAGGCTCAAGGGCCTTGTAAGAGGCTTCATCCAGCGAAGGAAAATTCGCCGCATTACGAATACCTTTGCCTAAAAGGGCATCCCGCACGGAGTATGCCACCTCAATGGCCACATTGACCTGTGCCTCTGCCGTCGAAGCACCCAGATGCGGCGTCAGCACACAATTTTCAAACTTGAGCACGGGCAAATCACCCTTCGGGGGTTCTTCATCGTACACATCGAGTGCCGCACCTGCAATCCGTTTCGACTCGAGCGCCCTGGCCAAAGCCGCTTCATCAATAATACCGCCACGCGCACAGTTAACCAGACGCACCGACTTTTTCATCATATTGATCTGCGCATCACCGATCATACCGGAAGTCTCATCCGTCTTGGGAACATGAATCGTAATGAAATCGGAATTCTTGATAAGATCTTCAAATGTACACACCGCAATCCCTCTTTTGGCGGCCATTTCCGCCGACAAGAAAGGATCATACGCTTTGATGAGCATGCCAAACCCCTGAGCGAACTTGGCCACGGTTGACCCGATACGCCCAAGACCAATAACACCCAGTGTTTTGCCGTAAAGTTCTACCCCCTGAAACTTGCTGCGCTCCCATTTACCGGCCTTCATGGATCCATGCGCCTGGGGAATATTACGCGCCAGCGCCATGATCAGGCTGAATGCATGTTCTGCCGTCGACGTCGTGTTGCCGCCTGGCGTATTCATCGCAATGATGCCCTTCTTGGTCGCCGCCTTAAGGTCAACATTATCAAGCCCCACACCCGCCCGGCCAATGACCTTAAGCCTGGATGCTGATGCCATAATATCTTCCGTCACCTGAGTGCCACTACGCACAATGAGCGCGTCATACTGGCCAATGATCTCCTTAAGCTGTTCAGGCTTAAGATCGTACTTGCAATCCACTTCAAAGGCATCACCTTCCCGAAGGATATTTAAACCTTCCTCGGCAAGTTTGTCACTGACCAGAATCTTCATCTTTGTCATATTTATCTCCACCATCCATACAAAAATTAATTAACAACAATTCAAACGCCGCATGTAGGGGCGATTCATGAATCGCCCCTACGCGTTAAATACCTTCTGGGCTGCGGCCAAACTGGCACCAAGCTCAAATTTATGTCCGGCATCTTTAAGAACCTTCTCAAGGCAGGAGAGGCCTGTCAAAATGTCATACTCATCCACAGCTCCCATATGGGCAATGCGGACAACCCTTCCATCGAGATCACCCTGCCCACCTGCAAAAGTGATGCCATGCATATCACGCATGATCTTCACGAGTTTCTTCGGATTAAGCGCCTCGGGTATCATAATCGCTGTAAGAGCCCTGGAGCGAAACAGCGGCTGGGCATAAACCTTAAGCCCGATAGCTTCAGCCGCAGCCCAGACAGCCTGCGCCATTTTCAAATAGTAAGCCTGTTTCTTGTCAATCCCGTCAGCCAACAACATTTTGACCGCTTCATTGAGCGCAATCACAATGCTTATCGCCGGTGTAAACGGCGTGTCCGTATCCGCAAGAGCCTTGCGGGCCTTGCGCAAATCAAAATAAAAACGCACATTGGTCGAAGTGTCAATCATGGCCATCGCTTTAGGTGAAACAGCAACAATACCAACACCCGGGGGCAACATCAAGCCTTTATGTGACCCTGAACAATACACATCAACGCCCCATGCATCCATCTGGATCGGCTCAGTACCAAGAGCACTGACCGCATCAACAACAAGTGCTGTCTGGGTTGTTTTCATGTAAGCGCCGATAGAAACAAGATCCGGTGTTACAGCCGTGGACGTTTCACACTGGGTCAGAAAAACAGCTTTGGCATCCGGATGCTCTGCAAGGACTTTCTTAATCTCCTCAACAGTCACGGCACGGCCCCATTCAACCTTTAGAACAACAGGTGTCGCTTTATAGGCCTTGACCAACGATGTCCAACGTTCACCGAACTTGCCGTATTCAACCGTGATCGCCTTATCACCAGGACTGATCATGTTACCAACAGCCGCTTCCATGGCACCCGTTCCTGATGATGCCAATAAATAAACATCTGATGCTGTGCCGATCAACGTCTTTAAGTTAGCAAAAACCTCTTTAAGCACCTGCTGAAACTGCGGCGTGCGGTGATGGATGATCGGTTTTCCGAGAATCTCACAAAGTTCAACCGGAACTTTGGAAGGGCCCGGCGTTAAAAGTAAATTCCTTTTCATGCAACAATCCTTTCACGTATACCCGACGATTTAACGAAGGGCCGGAACAACTTCATCAACAAGCCCGTAATCCTTTGCTTCCTGCGCGGACATGAAAAAATCCCGGTCAGAATCCTTGATGATCTTTTCCAACGGTTGTTTCGTATGTTTGGCAATAATCTGCGACAAATTCTGTTTCATCCTCAAAATTTCCTGTGCCTGGATGGAAATGTCACTGGCCGTCCCTTCAGCCCCACCCCAGGGTTGATGGATCATGATGCGCGCGTTGGGAAGGGCAAAGCGCTTGCCGGCAGCCCCTGCTGTCAAAAGGACAGCCCCCATGCTCGCGCACTGCCCGATGCAATAAGTACAAACCTTGGGTTTTAAAAACTGAATGGTATCATAAATCGCCATCCCGGCCGTAACAGAACCACCCGGTGAATTAATATACAAACTGATGTCCTTATCCGGATCTTCAGCCTGCAAAAACAACAACTGGGCCACAATCAAATTTGAAACAACATCATCAATCGCTGTCCCAAGAAAAACAATACGGTCCTTCAGGAGCCGAGAGAAAATATCATAGGCACGCTCCGATTGACCGGAACTTTCAACAACCATCGGAACCAGATTGGCTTTTATCATTTTGCTTCCTCCCATTTGGCTTCCTTAAGCAAAAACTCCATCACTTTAGCCGAAAGGTTTTCTTCCTTATCAGCCTGGATATTCTCCATTTCAGCAATCTTATGCAAAATCAGGAATGTTTTCACATCCTTGGCCGAGGCCTCCTTCAGATCTTTCATGGACTCTTCGGCCTTTTTGGCAACATCCTCTTCCTTCACACCGTAAGTCTTAAAACGGCGATTAAACTCTTCCATACGCCCGGCCAACTGACGTTCAACCAGGGACTGAGGCACATCCAGTTTGCATGTCTTGATCAATGCATCAATTAACTGTGTTTCCACCTCATAACGATTCTGACGCTCCTTGTCAAATTCAAGATTACGCTTGACCGCTTTTTTCAAATCCTCCAACGACGGAAACCCAAGGCTTTTGGCAAACTCATCATCCAGCGGCGTATTCTCATCCAACCCTCGGCCTTTCTTGAAGAAATCAACGCTCTTGTTAACTTCATCTTCAGACACCTCGGCGCTTTTCTTGGAAATCTTGACACCCTTATAATCTTTTACTTCAACCTCAGGACGGATATCAAACGTGGCCCGGAACTTAAGACCGCTCTCATCCATGGACACCTGATCAATGGCCGGAAAATCAATAGGATCCATCTTCTCCTGAAGAATGCCCTCATGATAAACTTCAGGGATCAATTTCTTCATCATTTCTTCACGGGCAAAAGAACCATGTGCCGCTTCAACCATTTTGCGCGGCGCCTTGCCAGGACGAAACCCTTTGATCGCGGCATGTTTAACAATATCATTAAGCACTTCATCCAGCTTGCGCGTCACACGATCCGAAGGAATATCAAAATGCATTTCTCGACGAAGAGCGTCGACTTTCTTAACAGAAATCTTCATGAATACAACCTGCTCCTTTCAATACATTATAAATAC
>JAZDPD010000253.1:0-2559 GCA_043798045.1 Candidatus Omnitrophota bacterium
TGGAGGGCTTTTTGTGTCTTGATCCAAGAATGGATTTTGTGTCTAGAAAGAGGCGTTGCTTTTCTTGATCCTTTACTCATGGGATTATAAAAACGCTTTTTCAGGATCGACTAAATATCTGATTCAGTTATCCGAAATTTACTTCGGATGGGATCTGTCGTCACGCTAAAAAGTTAGCCGTTGATCCCGTTGTAACAGGAGGCATTGATATAATGTTTCTTTTTTATTTTATGGTGCTTTTGATAAGGCCCGCTTGTTCGATTGGCATTATTTGTTAAGTATATGCTATTCTTCATCAAAATGTTGTTGGTTTAAAAAGGAGAAGTTGAGGCTTGGATATTCGACGTTTGATATTTAGAGTTGTTTTGTGCTCATTGGTTTTGGCATTGATTATGTTGGATGTGCGTGTGTATGCGCAAGCTGACTTGGCTCTTCCGGTCCCGGTCACTCGATTGGCCTTAAGCACACCCTTTGATCCACCTTTGCTGAAAGGCATCAGGGTATTTCCCGATGATCCTTTCAGGTTTTACTTTTTATTCGATAAAGGTGATGTTAAGAATGCGTTACCTTCCCCTCGGGTTCTTATCAAATATTTTTTTGCAGCGTTGACTATCCCTGAAAACGACCTGTGGGTTAACCTATCGCCGTATGAAAAAGAACGCATGATTCCCGAAGCATTCGGTCAGACGCAGATGGGGCATGACCTTTTGGCGCAGGATTACATCCTCAAGCAGATTACGGCTTCTGTTATTAATCCTGAAGGGGAGATTGGAAAGGTATTTTGGGCCAAAGTCTATGCTGAAGTTCAAAAGCGTTATGGTACGACAGATATCCCTCTTGATGCATTCAACAAGGTCTGGATTGTCCCGGAAAAGGCAACAGTTTATGAGAACAGGGATGCGGCGTATGTGGTTGAATCGCGGTTGAAGGTTATGCTTGATAGTGACTATTTGGCCTTGGAAAACAATCTAATGCCAGCCATGTTGCCAAGCAGTCTGTCAGCGGATGCGAAAGCGATCCAGGGTGCCGACCGCAGGCATTACCAGGAGATGTTGCATGTAGGGGATGGTCCCCGTGTCATTCCTCATATGGGTGAATTGGCCAAGAATATCCTCCGCGAGGTGATTATCCCTATCCTTGAGAAAGACGTTAATGAAGGGAAGAACTTTTCCCAATTGCGTCAGGTCTATCATTCGTTAATATTGGCGACCTGGTACAAGCGCAAGGTCAATGCCGGCATCATGAGGCAGGCGTATGTGGACCAGAAGAAGACTGGCGGTATTGATATAGCTGACAAGCGTGAAAATGAAAAGATCTGGGTACAGTATGTTCATGCATTTAGCAAGGGTGCGTTTAGCCTGATCAAGGAAGAGTTTGATCCGGTGACACGGGAGGTAAACACTTGGAACTATTTCTCGGGTGGAGCAAGCTTAGATGTGACACAGGTTTTTCAGATTACGCATTCATTAATGTCGGGTAATATTGATAATGCGGCGGTTATTGAAGTCAGAGGCGTTTTATTGAAAAAAGATTTTAATTCTAATGCCAAGCCCGACCGGGTTTTCAGGATTAAGCATACGGGTCAAACTGATCGGGTAGCCAGTTTACGTATTCAAGAAGTGCACAATCTTGAACTGTCACCTGACGAATTACGTATGTTGATCGATAAGATTCGCACGAATCCTGATACGAAATGTGTTTTTCTCAAGAAAGAGATCATTGAACAGGCTACTGGATCAAGACATCGTGTCAGGCTTGATCGGAATATGGGGATTATTCCGGAAGGTTTAACAGGCAAGGACATTGGTATCAGCCGGACATCTTCGGTTATATTGGACAATCCGCAATCGACTTCTTTGGATAAACTACAGGCCAGTGAGTATATCAGCGTGAAAGCGGGGGGGTATTACCGCATCAAAATCATTGACCCGGATCTTGGGGAGTTGTTTTTCTTGACAATCAACCCTGATGAGCTGGGTACTGGGGAATTATTGTTATCCCCCTTAGGCGGTGGGATCAAGTTTCATAAACTTTGGGATTCATTGGATGTCCTGCTTTTAACTGATGAGAATGATATCAAATTGATCATGGAGCGCTCAACGCTTCAGGAGTTAGTCAGGTTTTTTAATGAAAGCCTTGACCGGGAATTGAACTCTTTGCGTGAATTGCTTGAAGAAGCTGTTGGAAAAAACAGCCAGTTGGGGTTATTTGATGATATTCCCCAATCCCAACAAAGTTATAATTACAAACGTTTAAAAGTGGTCCTGGGGCCTGAAGTTTTAAAAAGTTCGTTGGAAGAAAGCCTGCATGAATCTTATGTTAAAGCGATCATGGAAGTCGAAAATAATGATGCGTTGGTTGAATTGTTAATGAGTTTAAGCAAGGCAACTCAGGCCCTTCTTGGAGAAGAATTCATTAAAACGCCGTATGAAGTTCTTGAACGGATAAAAGTTCTTGTCGGCGGGTATGATCGGGCAGATGTGGATCGTCAGGTACAGGAAGCCCTCAAGCGTGATGCGGCTGCTCTAGCCGATAAGGGGGGTGTTTATCTCAATCCTT
>JAZDPD010000003.1:0-7932 GCA_043798045.1 Candidatus Omnitrophota bacterium
AATTTAACTAAAATTAATTAAAAATAATATTTAAAAAAACAATTAAAAAATTATTTTTAAAAAACATTTAATTACAGATTTAAGTATTTACTATTAATAGCTTTACATTCCAGACTAAATTCTCCAAAAATTTGCTTGACACATTTTATATGATATACTTTTATATGTCATGGAATGACACAAATAAATGAGGGGAAACATGATCCGGAAGTTAATAGAACAGTATAATTTGTTCTTAACTTCTCTTATAAATAAAGAGATAGTGGCCGTTTCATTACCTGCAAACAACCTTTCCGAAGTTAATGAACTTTCCTGTGAAAATGATCCTGTCGAGTTTCTTGAGGCAGATGATCAATTAGTGGTTCAAACCCGATTTAATAACGGGATGCGTGCGATTGCGCTTTTGGTTATATGTGTATTTGTTCCTGATCAGTTCAGCTGGGCATTTAACTATAATCCTGTTGTTTTGTACGGTCCCAAGGCTTTGGGCGTGATCGCCCCCCCCCCACTTTTGGAAACTCAAAAAGCGGCCCAGCTGGTTTCCGGAAGCCTTGATCATGTGCTTGCCAGGATCGTTAACAAATCACCTGCCAGGGTTGAGATCAGGGTGGATGATGGTTTAAACGCTTCTTCAAAGCGCCAACGTAATCCGGAGTATTTGCTTGGTGTTAATTTTAACAAGACCTTTTCTCGCGATCAGGCCAAAGAAATCGTATCCTGGCTTGCGAATCCTTCGATCCATCACCTCAATTGCGGTGTTTACGCGCTGGGGGATATTCTTAAAGCCAATCATATCGTGAAAACGCCCGAAGAGGTTTCTGTGATGACAGTCACGGTTGATCTTTTAAGCGGGATCATCAAGCCTGGTGATGCGCGCCTTAAAACATCCATTTATGCCATGGCCCAGGTGGCCAAGGCCTTCAAGCTCGATTATAAAGTGGCGCAGCTTAAGCCTGAACATGTGCTGCGGCTTGAGCCGCCATTCATTGCCAGCCTTTCGGGGGAGCATTTTGTTACGGTTACAGGTATCGATGCCAATGGGGTGAGCCTGATGGATATAGGGCGTGCCACGCGCATGAGTGTGAGCACATTTGAGCAAAAAGCCACGGGTTTTGTGTTGGCCAAAAACCTTGATTATTTCTACAAAGCCAATTTTTCGGATGTGCCGGACGCCATGCAGGCGTTTGTTTGGGGCGATAAGTGGCATGACAGATCCGGTGATTTGCCCGGGCTTATGAGCAACAAACAGATTTTTACTTCTGTCATAATCCAGGTGATTGTTGCCATTATTGGTGCCTATCTTGGGGGCTGGGAGTCGTTTGCTGCTGGTGCGGCTATCGGTATTTCTACATTTTCCCAGACGGTGGCGCAGGCCGGGGTTGTTCAGGGTTGGTGGGATGCCAAGACCGGATACATTGTTGCTTCAGCCATAGCCACCGCTTTATCAATGGCTGCGAATGCTTGGCAAAGTGGTGCGAATACAACAACTACTACTGTTAATGCGGGTTCACAAGCAGCCACAAACTCTTTAACTATAGCTGAAAACGAGATGTCGACGGCTACTACTTCTACGGCAACAGCGAGTACTGTGGGTTCTACCGCGGGCAGTACAGCGGGCAGTACAGCGGCCAACACAGCGGGCAATACAGCGGGCACATCGATAGCCTGGAACTGGTTTACAGGGAAAAATATGCCCATAGGGGCTGCCTTATTAAATGGTTTGGCTCAGGGTGCTTTAAAAGGCATCGTTTTATATGAAGTAGATCGATATTTAGCGAAACGCCTGGGTTCTAATAATGCGATTTTAAAAAGCACGCTTTCATCCATTGCCAGTGCAGTGGTAGGTTTGGCGATCGGGGCGGCGTTTGATGGTGCGGCAGGGGCCATGTCGTCTTCGTCTACTGGCACAACGGCGAACGTAGATTCTACTCAGGAAAGTGGTAGCGGGCTCATGAGCCTGTTAAAAAGTGAGGCTTTTGTTTCTCCAATCGTTGGTAGTTTGGCCTCCGGGGCCATACGCTATGCGATTAGCGGCGGTGAGGTGCATGATGCGGGGACGTGCGGGGACAAGGCTAATTGTAAGGAAGAAAGCGAATTTTCACTGGCCATGGGAACGGTCGGGTATGCGCTGGGGTCAGCGGCAGTCAAATCGTATATAGAGAATTCAAATGCGCAGGACAGATTAGGGCAGCAAGCTAATGAGAATACGAATGAATATGCCAGGGAAGCAAATAGAGCGGGTGAGCCGCTCACAGAGAGTCAAAGGAGTGCGTATTATAATCAACAGCTGACCAGGTTGCAGGGTCAATGGATCATGGCTGGTGCATTCAGGGGGGCTAGCCAGGAATCAACCGATAAGATGCGATCTGCGGCGGATCAGGCTGGCAGATCCAACAGTAACGCGATCAGTTCAACGGGAGGCTCAGAAACTGATCAGGGCGGGGCCTATGAAGCGGGGTATCGTGATTATTTTAGAAGTCTTCCGGACAAGACCTCCATGTCGAGTTCTGTGTTGCGCGCTTTGGGTACATCGGCGATCAGTGCGGGCATTACACTTATTCTTGTCGCGGCCGATGGAAATAATGTTTTTAACACCAGTGGTAAAAATAAAAAAGAACTTACCTATGATCAGAAAGTTGATCAAGCGCAACGGCGGGCGCTGATTTTTGAACTTTCAGCCCTGGGGGGATCAGCGTTGATGGCCATGGGTTATGCCAGTGGCGGCGGATTCATGGCCAGAGACATGAACAAGATGAATCAATCTATACAGAGTGATGGTACTACGAATACACCGAGTTCAACGGCAGAGGTTTTAGGAACGGACTTTCTTAGACGCAATGCAGAGTTTTCCCAGGGTTTTAGCGGGGTGGGTGCATTGATGAAATCCATGGATTCTTCGGTGGATTTGTATTCACGCGCAGCAGCTTTTAATCAGGCGACAGATGCTATTGTGGATATGACGGGCATGAACAGAAGTTGGGCCCAGAGTGAAGAAAAGCGCTGGGATGCGCTGAAAAAACAAAATGCTGAAACTTCAGCATCGGGCTGGTTTCCGTCAGACCGTCTTTCGAATGATGTGCTAAAGGCCCAGTTTATTGCCACAGGGTTTGACCAGATTCGCGTTGGAACCATCAGTATTGATTATGTCAATAGCCAGCTTCGGTCGGGAACTACACAAAATCTGGTTCGTGATTTACAGATAGGTTTGGCGTATACATCGCAACCAACGGCGTCGTTTTTTTCCAAGATCGGTATCAATGCTTTGGCCGCGGTCAAGTGGGGTAATTCTTCGAATGCTAAAACAATGCTTGCCACTTACGAACAAGATCAATTAAGGGCGAATTCTTTTATGCCGGAGCAAGCGCAGGGAAGAACGGAAAAGCAAAATCCGAATTCACGGGACTGGATTGTGCTCAATTATGATGATGGTGGCAAAATATCAATGAGAAGTCATAACTGGACTATCAATAAGGGCGATGAGTCCAAAATGAAAGCGATTGGCTATGATAAAGACGGAAATGAAGCGTATGTTGGTTCATATAGTGATCTTAAGAATTTATCTACCGAAGAGTTGAATGCATTTAAAAAAGAACGCGGGATAGTTTCCTTTAGCATGTCTGGCGGTTCACCGTTTGATGCCAAGAAAATGAATGATTTTCGCAAGGATGGCGGCGTTCTTGATGCGAATGTGAGTGGCACTTCTGGTGGGTTTGTAGCGTGGACGGCTGGCAATAAAGGTGACAGCACGCATTCAAATGTATCCTGGACCGAGTACAGTTCCAATGTGCCTGTAAGTATTGTTACGCTAGGCGTGGCTAATACGCCATATGTTGGTCCACTCAACGGGGCTGGTCTTGGCGATAAGTATATGTATTTAATCGCGAATGGGGATATCCGGGGCGCGCGATTTGAAGGGTATGAATTACGGCAAGTTTATGGTGGCGAAACACTTAAGACTGTTGGTGGGAGAGTTACACGAATAAAGAGTGGGAATGAGGGTAGTGAAACGTTTAGGAGTGCTTATGGTTTGGCGGGATCATTTTTGGGGGCAAAAGTTGATTCTGAAAAAGATAGTGCTTCTGTTTTTGGTCAGGGGGAAGATGGTGTTTTCCGGCCAGAAAAATTTAAGGATGTTGGCGCTACAATGACATTTAACGGTATGGTGGATAAGCAGGGTTTAATGTCGAATAAACCAGGACAGGCATATTTAAATGTACAAGGAAAAGAAGTTGACGGTAGCCATTGGGTGTATGTGAATGATATTGTCGCGAACCATCAACAATCGTTGGGTACATTTAATTTTAATGGTGAGAAGGTTACCGTTGGTACAGAGGGCCGGGGAACAGGGTTCGCGAATTTTATGAATAATAATTATAGGGACACTGCCTGGGGCCTTATGGCGTCTAAAATGGAAAATGGTCCGATTTCTTACGCGGGTTCTGCCAACGCAGAGCAGGCAAGATTGTTATTGCGGGGCCAAAATTCGTCTGGATCGGGAGCGAAGGGCCTGACAGTAGCTTATGTAGAGGATGTTAAGACCGGGAATGTTGATTTTTCAGGAAAATTCAGTGGGCAGAATTTACCAATGACCCAGGAAGGGTTTATGTCGTTTAAAGGCTTAAGGGCGGATAATGGATCGACCTTTGTGAATTTGAAGGAAGATAATACGCTGGAGAAGTTTACGGCTGCAAATATTGTAGTAAGGGATGGGAAAAATGCACCCGAAGTAAAAAATGGAAGCCTTTTCTTTAGTGGTGATTTTTCAGTTCAAGACAAGTTTGGTACATTTGGATATACCGCCAATCCAGGTGATTCTATTTTTGGGGTCAAGGCGTTTAATCGGGTGATCGATGTCAAGCCTAATGCCGATTGGACAGCGCCTGCCGCTGGCGGCATTACCCACTATCTTATGGCCAGATCTAATGTTAATGATGGGGATCATGGCAATGGCACATCGGATATGCCCGGATTTCTTTATCAGGCTAATGATCAAAGTGGATTTCAAATGGAGGGTCTTAATGGGGCGTCTTTTAGTGGTACGCTCAAGGCTGATGGGGATGTGCGTTCATTTGCTTTTGGTGCGCCGAAAGAAGGTGAGGCTGGTGTTTATTATAAGGTTGAGGATACCCAGGAAACATTTTCACCACAATATAATGGTCGTGCGAACGGAACGTTTGTTCTTGAAAACGCTCAATATAAAGATAAAGAAGGAACGGTTAACCTTGAAGGTAATCCTGTTGTTGAAAAGAGTAATGGCGTGTATCAACCGGGGGTTGGCATTCAGTTAACAGCTCGGGGCGAACCGATTAATCGTGTGGGGTATTTTCAGAATGGTCTTGGGTTTAAAGCGGGGGGGGCTTCGGACAAGAAATCGGAAGATGCGGAACTTAAATCAAAAGAAGCAAGTATTCCAAAGAATTCCGTGCTGGCGTTACAGGAATCAGTCAGTCCGCAACATAATGCGGATGGCAGCCTTAAAGATGGTGTGGCCAAGATGTTATTGGTTAATCAGAATGTGGTGAATACTGCCAAGGTTGGCACAGATGGAAAAGAGCATGTTGTTGGTTTTCGTCCATTTTTCTTTGCGCAATCTATTGATGGCGAGACTGAGAAATCCGTCATTCCTTTAAATGTAGATCCCCTGACAGGAACCGCGACGCCGAATTTAAACAATGTTTATTATAGTTATAGAGGCAGATGGGATTCAGGTAATGAGGAGTTTGTGCAAGAGCCGTTGGTTATTGGTGATAATAATAAACTTATTTTTAACACACCAGAGTATCAAAATATCAATAAAGATGAAATTGGTATCAGTGTTATTGGAGGAAAGAATTTTATTAATAATGGTGTCTGGTTTTCAAGAGATATCTTGTCGATTTCAGCAAAAAACACCCCAATCAAGGAAGGAGGCAAGGAATTTGAAAAAGGGCCTGCATTTAAAATGGATCATTTGCTGGGGGTTTATTATAACGGGGTCGAAGGTTTTGCTGCACTGAGTAAGAGTGAAGTGAAGAATGCCGCTGCCAAGGATGGTAACGGGTCTAATGCCTTATATGGCGCTGAACAGGAGTATCAATTTAAAGTCAATGAGGAAGCGGTTAAAGATAACCGGCTTATGCCGATCGTGGGTGGTGTTATTAAGCGCGGCGGGCTTGATGATGATATTGAGGTAAGCGGCTGGGTCAAGCAGGCGGGTCAAAATGACGCGGTTCAGATCACAGGTGTTGAATGGGCTGGCGACGGGTTGTCAGGGCGTTTGACAGCAGCGTATGACCCAGAGCATCCCAATCTGACTTGGAATAATGTGACATTGCCGGTTAATCGTTCAAGTCCAGGGGAAGGACCGCCGCCGCCACCTTCTACGGCTGGTGTTTGGGGGGTTACAGCAAATGAGAATGGAAATGCTTTGCTTTTTAGAGCATCTCCGATGCAACGGGATGAATTTAAATTAGGCGCCCAAAATGATTCAGAATCAACCGATATTGAGAAATCGGCAGCCGTAAAGGCCGCGAGCCATGAGTCACAGTTTGTGTTTGATATCGGGGATAATGGATTACGATTCGCAGAAAATGCATGGGAAGGGCTGTCTTTTAAGTGGTTGTCTCACCAAAAACAGGTTAATTACGAAGCACAAAAAGAGATTAAACGCGCAGCCTCTGATAATGGGGGGAGTGTTTATGATAATGTTTTAAAAGACTTTTCTTTAGAGGGCAGCCCAGCGACCGAAAGTGCTGGCGCCGACTCCATTGGCGCATCGTTATCCCAGAACGGCTTTCTATTTACTGAAAACAGCTCAAGTCCTGGCTGGCAGGATGCGTATCAAAGCGGATCAATTTTTAATGCGGCTTCCTCCAAAGGCACTTCTGTTAGGCAATCATTTAATGAAGGTATTTTTACAAGAAAACCGGATTTATTTGCTGGTGTGTTGAAGGTGGATGATGAGGGTAAGCAGTACCAGGTTTTTGTGGGTTCAAAGAATATTGTCTTTAATGACAAGGGGTATACAGAAGAAGGTTTTGGTGTGATGAATGAGCTTAAAAGCAGTAAAGGCCGGGTTATCCAGGAAGGGATCTCGTTAGAGTATGGCTACATGTCCAGCGGTTGGCACAATATTGATAAATTCGGCAATTTAACTTCAGGTTTGAATGCACAAGATGTTTCTGATATCTATAAAGAATTTCCAAATGAGAAATTGGATAATGCGGCAAGCAATGCGTTTAGGATTGATTCCGGTTGGATGAAGACAAATGCTGATTTTGGTGCCATGTATGCAAAATTTGATGGTGGTGAGAATGCGGGCTGGAGCAAGAATTCATTGAATGGTATTTCGTTTTTGATGAACAAAGACATACAGCTTCCTTTAGAAAGGAATGTTGAAGATTCCGGGAAAGGATTGATGTGGTCTTCGGACTATGACAAGCAGTCCATGGTGGTTGATGCGAATAGTATGCCTTTGGATTATTTGGGGCCAGGGGCGTTTTGGTCAAGGTTACAGCCGTATACGGAACAAGACAATGTGGATGGCCAAGTGGAGCGTACGGTGCATTATTTGGATGGAACAGTAACGTATCTTGGGGATAAGGATACGATTATTAAAGTTAATGGAGAGAAGGTTCCTGATACAACCCAAATGCTCGGTGGACGTTTCGTGCAGATACAACCTGATGGCTTGGATGGAGAAGGCAAAGTATTGGATCTTTATAATAGCAAAAACAATCAAATTTTCGATTTAGGGAGAGAGGTAACACTTGATTCTTATTCGAAAGGACCGAATGCATCATTTGCTATACATACAGCGCATACATTCAAGAATGATTTTTCTTTTGAGAGTACTACTGACGGTGAGGTGGGGGCGTTAAGTTTTAAAAGAGAATTGACAAATGTAGATAAAATGAGGGCTGATTGGTATACGGATGGGAATGTTGTTCAGCT
>JAZDPD010000019.1:0-5337 GCA_043798045.1 Candidatus Omnitrophota bacterium
TTTTCCTGTCGCACTTGTGATTACAATTTTCCATCTTTGCTCGACGTTTGTTCTATGCTACAATTCTGAAACTATTCAACCCAAGAAGGTTCTATGCTGCCAATTTCAGATTACCATATGCACACCCCCTTATGTGGACACGCCTCGGGTGAACCACACGCGTACGCCCGGCAAGCGATCAAGATCGGTTTGAAGGAGATTGGGTTCTCTGACCACGCCCCGCTTGTTTCCCACAGGGATCCGACAATCACCATGGATTTTGTGCAATTGCCCCAGTATCATTCCATGATCGAAATAGTACGCAACGAATTTAGTAATGACCTCAAGGTGCTTGTGGGCATTGAAGCCGATTACATCCCCGGATTTGAAGATAAAACCCAGGCCATCCTTGATGCCTACCCGTACGACTACATTTACGGCTCTGTTCATTTCATTGAAAAATGGGGTTTTGATGACCCTATCCAGTTAAAAGAATGGAATATCCGTGATGTGAATGAAGTCTACCGCGATTACCACAAATTGCTTCGCCAAAGTGCACTTTCAGGCATGTTCAACATCCTGGCCCATGTGGATCTGGTTAAAAAATTTGATTTTCATCCAACCGAAGATATGACAGCTGAAATTGAGGAAAACGCACGGGTCTTCAAAAAAGCCGGGGTCGTTATTGAGATCAACACTTCAGGCCTGCGTAAGCCTGCCAAAGAAATATACCCGTCACTGCATGATCTGAAGATTTACTGTGCTAGCGGCGTGCCCATCACCTTCGGATCTGACGCGCACAAACCCCGGGAAGTCGGATGTGATTTTGACAAGGGCCGCGACTTGGCGCTTGCGGCGGGTTATAAGGAATATGTACTTTTTGAAAAACGAAAGATCACCCGATCGATGAAAATCGTTGCGTGATGTAATTCTCAAGGATCGTGATAAATTCTTCTTTAATCCTGTCACCTTTTAAAACTTCTAACTTCTTTCCATTAATATACACCGGTGCCACCGGATCTTCCATGGCCCCTGGAAGGCTGATGCCGATATCCGCGTGCATACTTTCGCCCGGGCCATTGACCACACAGCCCATGACAGCAATCTTTAGCGTCTCCACACCCGGATAATCCCTGCTCCATACAGGCATTTTCAATGATACATAACGACGGATCTCGAGAGCTAATTCCTGAAAATAGGAACTACGCGTGCGCCCACAGCCCGGACAACTTGTGATGCTGGGGAAAAAATACCTTAATCCAAGGCTTTGCAAAATCTCCTGGCAAACCTTGACTTCCTGTGACCGCAGCACACCAGGCTCGGGTGTCAATGACACACGGATCGTATCCCCAATGCCCTGCTGGAGTAAAACAGCCAAAGCCGCCGCGCTGGCTGTAATCCCCTGGATACCGCCGCCTGCCTCGGTAAGCCCCACATGAAGCGCAAAAGGGCACAGCCTGGAAAGACGCTCATAAACTTCAACCGTATCCTGAAGAACAGATAATTTTGCACTAAGAACAAGTTTTTCACGGGAAAGCCCCATATCAATGGCACGCGCCGAGCTCGTAAGAGCGCTTTGGATCATCGCATCATACATGATCTCTTTAAGGTTCTTCGGCACTGATAAACGTGCATTGGTATCCATCAACCTTGCCAACAGGTCACGGTCAAGCGATCCCCAATTGACACCAATACGCACAGCCTTGCCATACTTGACGGCAATACGAATAATGGCGGCGAAATGATCATCCTGCACTTGTTGCCGGCCAACATTACCAGGATTAATACGGTATTTATCAAGCAACCTGGCCAAGAGGTCATGCCGCGAAAGAAGCTCATGCCCATTAAAATGAAAATCACCAATAATCGGCGTATGGATACCCTTCTCGCGCAGCCTTTGGATAACGCTCACAGCCCCCAGGGCCGCGGCATCATCATTGATGGTCAGGCGCACCATTTCAGAACCGGCTTCGATCAACTCTATTGTCTGCGTCAGTGTTGCCTCAACATCCCGGGTGGGCGTATCTGTCATGGACTGCACAACAACGGGATGAGAACCGCCCAGAAGAACCCGGCCGACAGCCACAACAGGAGTATCACGACGGATGATTTTTGACATTTGATTTACGTACCCTGGTTAAATGTTATAATACGGCATTGTAATGAAACCATGGAGTCGTATCAATGCAAATCTTTCTCGCCAGAACCCAGGGATTTTGTGCCGGCGTTGCGCGTGCTATCGACATTGTGCATCGCGCGCTGGCTGTTTATGGCACCCCCCTTTACGTTTACCATGAGATTGTTCACAACACATCGGTTGTCAATGATTTCAAATCTCAGGGCGTTATCTTCATCGACACCCTTGATGATGCCCCTGACAAAAGCCGGATCATTTTTAGCGCACACGGCGTTTCTCCGGCGATCCTTACGCGCGCCGATCAAAAGGAACTCCTCACCATTGACGCCACCTGCCCTTTAGTCACCAAAGTCCATCAGGAAGCTGAAAAGTTCTCATCCGAAAATATTGATGTAATCCTCATCGGCCACCATGGCCATGAAGAAGTTGTCGGCACTTCAGGCCATGTCAAACCTGAGCTGCTGCATATTATCTCAAGCGCCGAAGATATCAGCCAACTCGATATCCCGGCTCACAAAAAAGTTGCCTTCATCACCCAGACCACATTATCTGTAGACGACACCCGTGAACTTATTCTCAAACTTCGCGCCAGATTCCCCCGCCTGACAGGCCCCGTGCGCAGTGACATTTGTTATGCCACGCAAAACCGTCAGGACGCCATCAAGGAACTTGTCCTTTTATGCGATTTCATCATCATTGCAGGGTCACCCAACAGTTCCAACTCCAACCGACTGCGGGAAAAAAGCGAACAGCTGGGGGTCAAGAGTATTATCGTCGATAATGCAGATGAACTTGACACAAGCATCCTCCGTCAGAAATCCAACGTGGGTTTAAGTTCAGGCGCCTCTGTCCCTCGGTTTCTAGTCGATGAAATTATCATGAAAATCAGGAAAGATTACCCGGATGCAACCTTAACTTCATTTGATAACCCCGAGGAAACCATAGCGTTTCCTTTACCCAGGATTTGACATGGACCTTTCATTCTTAAACGGGATCAACATTTCCATCATTACCAATGCCCCCCTAAACCAGTACACCACCTTCAGGCTCGGCGGCAACTGCCCTGCGTTGATCGAATGCCCAGATGCGTCCACACTGATAAAAACCGTCCTTAGACTGCGGAAATATTACCACCCTTTCCTGCTCATGGGCTTCGGCTCCAACATCCTGGCCTCGGATACGGGCATCAACAAGATTGTCCTGCGTTTTAACAATGAAATGCCCCAGTTTAAACGTGAAGGAAACCTGATCGTAGCTGACGCAGCGAATCATCTGGACAACCTCACTCAATATGCGGCTGAACAGGGGCTGGAAGGACTTTCCCAAATCTGTGGAATCCCGGGAACCATTGGCGGTGCCATTGCCGGCAATGCCGGGGCTTACGGGCAACAAATATCTGACCATCTGTCTGCGGTCACGATCCTTAAGCCTGATAATACCATCGTCAGAATTCCCAAGACAGCCATCCGGTTTGATTACCGTGATTCAGATTTTAAACACAATGATGATATCATTCTGACCGCTGAATTTGCCTTAAACCCCATCAAGGACACCGCAAGCCTGCAGGCCGAACGCACGGAAATCCTTAAGACGCGCCCCTGCAACATCAACCTGTGGAAAGATGTCCCCTGTGCCGGATCATTCTTCCGTAACGTTGATCCCACATCCAAAGCCGGACAACGCCAGTCTGCCGGCTGGTTCCTGGATCATGCCGGATGCAAAACCCTTAACATCAACGGCGCACATGCCTACACGCAGCATGCCAATATCATCACCCGTGATGAAGGCACCACCGCACAGTCTGTCTATGATCTGACAACTGAAATGATAAACATGGTGAAAGATAAATTTAAAATAACGTTAGTGCGAGAAGTGCGGTTACTGGGCAAGTTTGAAAATGCACCCGAATGCAAGATTGATAATTACTGGTAATACATGCAGCCTTCCAAAACATGTCAGTTATTCGGTTGTAACTGACTGTTCCTTGTCGAGAGCGCCCTTCATGGTATGCCAGGCAAGAATAGCGCATTTCACACGACTGGGGTATTTCCAGATTCCTGAAAAAACAGCCAGCTTTCCCAAATGATGCCCGTGGCTTGCTGGTGTTATTTCATTTAAAAGCAACTTCCTGAATTCATCAAAAAGTTCTTTGGCCTCAGCAATCGTTTTTCCCTTCAACGCCTGTGTCATCATAGACGCCGATGCTTTGGATATAGCACACCCATCACCATAAAAAGACATTTCATTAACAACACCATCAGGACTCACCCGCAAATAAACATTCAGATGATCCCCGCACAAGGGATTGTACCCTTCAGCCTCATGTGTGCAAGGTTCAAGCCTGGTGAAATTGCGCGGATGTTTATTATGCTCCAGAATAACCTGCTGGTATAGTTCATCCGTATGTTCTGTCATTTAAAAACCTCAATGATTTTGTGCAAAGCTGTGACAAAAATATCAAGCTCCTCTTTTGTATTATAGAATGCCAAAGAGGCGCGAGCAGTCGCCGGAACACCAAAATGCTTCATCACCGGCTGGGCGCAAT
This sequence comes from Candidatus Omnitrophota bacterium, assembly GCA_043798045.1. GTDB lineage: Bacteria > Omnitrophota > Gorgyraeia > Zapsychrales > Fredricksoniimonadaceae > Fredricksoniimonas. Next base: position 4,662 of record JAZDPD010000019.1, read on the forward strand.
GATGACCGGTCCGAATTGCGACCCCTTCCCGATCAATCAAGGTTCCTATATCGTGCGCATGAATATTTTCGAGTACAAAAGAAAATACAGGAGCTTTATGAGCTGCCGTACCAAGCATCCGCAGGCCAGGCACGGTCTTTAAAAGTTCCTGTCCATATTCCAGCAACTCATTCTTGTGCGCCACAACACCGTCCCATCCGACAGATTTTACATATGAAATGGCATCGCCTAACGCGATCACGCCTGCAATATTGGGCGTGCCAGCTTCAAACTTGAAGGGCAAACGATTGAAAATCGTCTTGTCAAATGTGACGCTGAGGATCATATCCCCGCCGCTCTGATACGGCGGCATGGATTCCAAAAGCGCCTGTTTGCCGTAAAGAACACCCACACCTGTCGGTCCATAAAGCTTGTGGGCAGAAAATGCCAGGAAATCACAATCCCACGCCTGCACATCAATAGGTTCATGTGAAACACCTTGGGCCGCATCAACAAAAACAACCGCACCTGCCTTATGTGCCAAACGGATAATCTCACCGACAGGATTAACCGTCCCCATGGCATTGGAAACATGCGTGATGGAAACAAGTTTTGTTCGGCTGGAAAGAATACCGGCGAAAAGGTCCATCCGCAATTCTCCCTGCTCATTGAACGGAACAACCTTCAAAATGCACCC
>JAZDPD010000020.1:0-2305 GCA_043798045.1 Candidatus Omnitrophota bacterium
TTGTCAAAATCCATGCCCATGCAATCATCGGCCCCATGATGATACCCTCTCACCCGGCGCTCAACCTTTGAATCCGTAACTAACAGAATAACAGGAATGTGTTCTGTTCGACGCGATCCTTTTAGCAACTGACAAACCTCAAAACCAGTCCCCCCCTGGATATCGTCCCCCAAAAGAATAAGATCAATATCCAACGACCCTGCCTTTTGAACAACTCCCTGACACGAAGCCGCTGTCAATGCATCAAACCCTTTTTCATACAACGCCTGCGATAAAACACCCACATAATTGAGATCATTATGAACAATCAATATTTGCTTTCTATCATTTCTTAGCATAAAACCTAACCTTTTCTCAAAGTTGACAAAGAATAACCAATTTCCTTTTTAAAAGTATATCTTCCGAAACACCCTTTTGAAAATGAATTATCATCATTTTTGAAAAAGATAAAAAATCATTTGTCTTAAATATATGGAAACAAACATGTTAAGAAATTGATGGTTTTTGAAGAAAACGTTTTCTTATTTATTTAATTTTTCAGACTAAATGTTCATAGCTCTTGTAAATACAATGAAACAAACAAGTTATGAAATTACAAACCCGCCTATTGCCGTAACAAACTTTGAAAAGAAAATGTTTTCTCGTTTTCTGCATATTTCTCGGATCGAGAAACCTCAGAAAAACATGCAGGAATCTGTGGAAAGAACACATCTGCTTGAAATCGACCATCAATAAGCGTCAAATACAACTTGTTACATAAAGGATGAGCGATAGCTTCATAGAAAACCCTGGCACCACCAATAACGAAGACTTCACCCTGATCCTTGCCACAATATTCAGCCAAAGCATTTTCCAAAGAAGCGGCGCGTTTAACATCTGCAGGAAGCTGATAATCAGGCCTCCCTGTAATAACCACATTTAATCGTCCCGGCAAAGGCCTGAATCTATCAGGAATAGATTCCCAAGTCTTGCGCCCCATAATAACCACATTCCTTCCAACACCCCGCGATACAGTGGTGATTTTCTTAAAATGTGCCAAATCTGCCGGCAAATGCCACGGCAAAATACCACCCTTGCCAATTCCCCGCTCTTCATCAAACGCTACAATAATAGAAAAACCGTTCATATGATCACACCGCGATTGGAAATTTAATAAATGGATCATGGGCATAGCCCGTAACCTTAATATCCTCAAAACTGTAATCCAGCACATTCTTATCTGCCAGCTCAAGCTTAGGCAATGCTTTAGGCGCACGCATAAGCTGTTGGTTCAAGCCTTCCACGTGATTAAGATAAATATGCGCATCTCCCAATGTATGTACAAAGATACCTGGCACCAACCGACACTCATTGGCCACCATGGCTAGCAACAACGCGTAACTGGCAATATTAAACGGAACACCCAAAGCAATATCCGCAGAACGCTGATACAATTGACAATCAAGCCGTCCGTTGACAACGTAAAACTGAAAAAAAGAATGGCACGGCGGCAAAGCCATTTTTTCAATATCCGCAACATTCCAGGCGCTGACGATAAGCCGCCGCGAATCCGGCGTCTTTTTGATCATCTCGATGACCTGAAGAATCTGATCCACATGATCCTGCCGGTAACTCTTCAACTTTTCATCCCAAACAAATTTCTCCCAATGACGCCATTGATATCCATAAACAGGACCAAGTTCACCAGCCTCATTAGCCCACGCATTCCAAATCGGAGTGTGGGCCTTTAACCCGTCATTAATATTTGTTGCCCCGCGTAAAAACCATAAAAGTTCACGGACCACCGCATCAAAAAGGACTTTTTTAGTCGTAACAAGTGGAAAACCATCCCGAAGATCATACTTTGTTTGATAACCAAACACAGAAACAGTGCCTGTCCCTGTTCGATCTCTTTTTTCTTCCCCATTGACCATCACATAGCGAATCATATCAATATATTGCTTCATATAACCAAATATCTTTTTCCCACTCTAAATTGATCAAAACCACTGGTCAACCGCTCCTGCAGATGTCCATCGTCTCCCAAAAACATAACCCTGGCTGCATACCCCGGCCCAAGCTGATCAATCAAACGAAACCCATCCCTGGGGCCTAATACACACAAAACAGTCGAATATATATCCGCCTCAAGCGCTGTGGGTGCAACCACCGTCGCGTTAACAATATCACATGCCGGATATCCTGTCACAGGATTTATGATATGCGACCAACGCTCGCGAATTGTAACTCATAGTGCGACAAAAATAAGCTTTAAGATCAATTGTTACCCTGCAAGCATTCCTTTGCCATTTCATTCGCCGTCTTG
>JAZDPD010000073.1:0-14972 GCA_043798045.1 Candidatus Omnitrophota bacterium
CTTGTTCGCAACTTACAAAGTAACAGTTATTTTTCAGATCTATGGAGCTCTTTTAAATTTTTCCTGTCGCACTTGTGATTACAATTTTCTTCTCTATGCATGAAGAACGAATGCCATAATGTTTTGCCAGGAAACAAACAAGTGCTTCATTAGCCTTCCCATCCACAGGAGGCGCCGTAAGATACACCTTTATCCCTCCAGATTCTTCTTTAAAAAGATTCTTCCTGGCTCCAGGAACAACTTTAACTTCCAAGATCATAATCGTCTCATTTGGAAAATGCAGGGTCAAACAAATACCCGCGTGCCTTTGTTTTAAGCCAAAACCTGTGCTCATGCCAATTCGGACAATAAAGCGAAACCTCATCCCAGAAACTCTTGCGATGATGCAAATGCCGCACATGACACAGCTCATGAATAACAATATATTCGATGATCTCGATCGGGAATGACAACATCCGCCAGTTCAAGCTAACCGTACCCGTGTGCGCACTGTAACTTCCCCATAACCGCTGCTGCTGTTTGACCACACATGCCGGAACAGGCATTCCCATGCGCCGCGCCCAAAGCTCCAGCAGCCCCTGGAAGATCTTTGCCGCCTTAAGCCGATACCATTTAACAATCAAACGATAGGCCGCATCACGATCCCCCTGAACCCGCCACCCATTGGCAAGCTCCTCCAGCAACGCCCTTTTTCCTGTCTGACGCACAATCTCAAGAGAAGAAACACCTCCCAGAACATACAAAGGCCCTCCTGTCATGAAAACATCAGCTTTATTCAGGCGAATTCCTGTCTCATGCATCGACCGTTGAATCCAGTTCTGTTTCGCCTGAACAAAAGCATCAATCTCTTGATCAGAAACCCAAACCGGAGCCCTGACTTCAACACCGCGTACACCCACCGACAGCTGAAGGGTCCTTCGTTTTTGCGAACGGACAATAAAAAAGCGAAGCTGACTTGCGCCAACTTCGCTTTCCTGTCCGCTTAAAGCGGACAAACTCATTTAAACTCTACCTTGATATCCACCTGGGCGCCCCGGCGCTTAAGTGATTGATTTTGTCCATCCCTGACCATATAACCATTATTACCGTAAAGCATTTCCAAACGATCCCGCTGCTTTTGCGCCTCAATCTTGACCGTCAACGCCTGCTGCTTAAGAACATGCATGTTTTTCTTAACCATCACAATATGGTTCTTAAACAAAAGAATCTTAGATTTTCCCTCTTTTTGATCTGAAATGTCCGGCTGAAACATTGACAATTCCTTACGGACGGCCTGAAGATCCATATCAAGCTGCTTGTTTTTCTTTTTAAAAGCATTGATCATGCCTTCAAGCGCCTCGCCTTTGGCCAACGCCTTCGCTTTATAATTCTCCAAAGACTGAATAGTGCCTTTAAGATCATCGTTGATACCCTGCAAAGATGTCAACTCCTTGCGGGTATTGGACAGCTCAATATTGGCCGCCTCAAGTTCCGTTGTTAACGTTACAATCTTGTCATTAGCCGCATCAAGCTCCACCTTCGTTTCCTTATACTCATTGACATAAAAACGAAAGTTCTTTGATTGATCATCCGCCGCCTGCTCGACCACAACAACTGTCTGTCCAAGCGTACGGTAATTCAGAAACCACATGACCAGGGAATAAGTGGACAAAATACCCACCACAATCCAAAGAACAACCCTGACCTTTTTACTTTTATTGTTGTCTGCCATAAAAAATCTTGCCATTTCTCCCCATCAATGGGAATAGTAAACCATTGCCAAATTCTGGTGTAGTATACCTATTACGTCGATGGATGACAAGTATTTTTACTTAAGGGGCTATTTCTTCTTAAAGAATCCGAAAATGGCCTCAACAGCCTCGGCCGCCTCGGGCGTTCCCAAAACATTCTGCAAGGCCTCCCCACCGATTGACGATACAAGCTTCTGGGTCAGATAAGACACGTCCGGCATAACCGTTGGTTTGCCTATATCACCCGTAACTCCGACAGGAATATAAATCTGCCCTTTATCATCCTTCAACGCAGATAATTCTTTGACAGAACGAACCAACCGGGCTGATAAAGCCTCTGCCATGCGGATATCCACCTTAAGATCCAGGGTGTTCTTCAAATCGACCACACCCTTGGCATGGGCCAACAGATCCCTCGTCGTTAAATCAGCGGCATCCAGCTGAATAACACCGTTGACAAGCCTGGCCTGCACGGCACACGTTTGAAAAACGGTAATACCCTTTCTCACCTCATCCTGTGTCTCCGTTGACAAATCCACCATAATGCTGTCCATCAAACCCGGCAGCATCGGGATCTTGTCAAACCCAAGAGAAATCAGATTCAGATTCTCAATTAACCCTTCCTTTAATTCACCCTTGACATCACCGTTCAAAGACGCCATGAATTCTTCGGGAGATTTTCCTGATAATTTTATACTGCCTGCACCGGAAAAAACCCCTTTGAGCTGAAGCGGCAACTTATAGGTGCCCAACAACTCCTTCACATCAAGCCCCTCAACATGAAAAATCAGACTCACAACAGGTTTGTGAAGATAATCAACGATCAAGGCATTACCATTGATCGTGCCCCCGGCAACACCCAGAGCTATTGAACTAACATCAACCTGTTTATCATCCACATCCGCCTTAAAAACTATATTCTCAATACCAAGAGGGAGGGTCGAAGCTGCCACAGCCCCCTTATCCAGCATGATCTGTGCCTTAAATGCCTCCGCACCTTTGGCACTAGCCCCAAGATCGGAAACAGCCATAGAAACCATCCCGCTCAAACGACTTAGCCCCAGAGGCTCAAGTGCTGTCATGCTCTTGCCCAAAAGACCCAGATCAATCCTGGCAAGGTCCATAGAAGAGTTCAACTGAGAAATACGAACCGCGGACGTTGAAAGATCAAGACGGATTTTTGCGGTCATGTTCACATTCTGCTCTAATGAAAACACCGCCGCTTTAACAGAAAGATCAAACGGTGCTGTCAGCGAAAAGTTGCGCACATCAATATCGAGTTTTTCAACAGTAACTTCAAGGCCCGGTGAAGACATTTGATCAATATAAGTCACACGCGCATCGGCAACCCTGATCACATTAACCCATAACGCCGGAATGGCGAGAGCCGCGGAGGAATCTTTTGGCACAGCCACTACAGGCCCTGCTGAGGGCACTGCAACGGTTGCGACATTGATAAACCCCTCTTTTGAACGAATGACAGTAACACGCGGCGACTGGATCAAAACATCGGTTAATTGCACCTTCTGTGCCAGGACTAACCCCCCTACATCAAGCCCGACAAATACCCGATCTACGGACATAAAAGGTTTTAATGAAAAACGTGTGTCATCTGACATAGCCATATCCCTGAGATCAAGGAAAACACCGCGCGTTAATGAAAAAGTAATATCCGCCCGGCCAATTTTTAAATCCCGTCCCAACGCTTTCCTGGCCTGCTCTGTTATCTGAGGAATATATTTGTTCAGGTCAAACGTCTTGATAAAAACAAAAATGCCCGCCGAAATTATAACGACTAATGTTAATAATGTAATAAGAAGAATCCTGATAACTTTCATACACACTCCTGATTTATTTAGTCTCTATCAATTCGTGAGAATGGGGCGGGAATAACAGATTATTCTTTTATATTAACATCAAAAGTATCCAGCGCATCAATAACAGCATGCCTGCGATCAGTCCCCGCACCCAATACAACAGGGGCCGCCGGAATAACCGATGGCACTGGAACCGGCGAGGATACAGAAGATTTACTTATGTTTTTAACAGGCGCCGCCAAAGGCACAGCCAGGTGCTCTGATTTTTCAAGGCAGCGGTCAATATCCCTGAGATATTTAGCCGTCCTCTTGTACCCTTTTACAAGCCGGTCCACCTGGACAAAATCAGCCTTGGCATCCGCATAAAGCTTCTTTTTGAATAATTGTATGGCCCCCGCATAAATCCGCTCCACCCCCACTTCAAAATCCTTGCGAATAGCCGCTCTCTGAGCATCCAGACGATGTTTTTGCTCCCGTGTTTCCACAGGCTCCTTTACGACGGACAATACCGGCGCGGGTGACAACCGGTCAATTTCATCCTGTTCTTTAAGGATAGATTCCACCGCCTGCTGATTCCTCTGAATAAAAGCATCTGTATCCATGTCTTTGGAAAACTTCTCTTTTGCCTCTTGAATACGGCGGGAAAGAACCTTGGAATCATCCGCCTTCTTCTCACGAGCCCATTTGGCGGCTGCCTGACGCTTGCGCTTTTCTTCCTTTTCAGCGATACGGCGAGAGTTCTCTTCCTTAAGACGACGCTCACGCTGGGCACTGGATTCAAGCTGATCAAGCCTGCGGCGCTCTTTCGTAGTTTTTCCCTCAAGTGCCAACCTGGATTTCGTTGAAGATTCAATTTCCGCATCCGTCAGATCAGGCTTTGCCTGCGCCAGTTGGCTGGCCTTGTCCTGCTTTCTGACCTCTGCATTTTGTGCCGCCTTCACATCAACGGGCAAACGGTTCTCGCGTGCCTGGCGGATGTATTTATCCCTTTCAGCACGCTGCTCTTTCTTTTCCCGCTCAGATCCTGCCACTTTTTTCTCGATCATCAGACGCCGATTGGCCGCATTCTCTTCTTCGGTTAACCTTATCTGCTGCTCACGTTGAATTTCCTTGTCACGCTCTGTACCGGAAAGCTGCTGTGTCAAACGAAGCTGACGCTCCTGCTCAAGCTTGCCGCGTTCCCAGTCCATCTTGGCTTGTGCTCGACGCTCTTTCAAAAAGCGCTCTTCCTGCACGCGCTGATCCGCCGCCTGCCGCTGCTTCTCTTTCTCAATAGCCCGATCAATCAAAAGCAAATACCGCTGGGCATGCCGTTGATCTGCCGTATTGCCAACATTATAAAGTTCTTCAAACTTGATCCGCGCCTCACGGAAACGCTTCTCTTTATATAGCGCCGTCCCTTCATGGGAAACCTGCGAAGCCCGCAATACATCAGTCATTCCCGGCTTGGCATCCAGGTCATTGGCACGTAACTTTTGCTGTTGAAGATTCACTTCGAAGTCCTTCTTGACAAGAAGCCGGTCAATGCGCTTTACAAAAGTCATGGAAGCCTTATACGTAGGATCTATCTGTACCGCTTCAATGAATTTAACGCGAGCTTCAGGATACTGCCCGGCAGCATACAACTGCTGCCCTTCACGGAACAAGGCCACGGCACGCTCACGCACCGTCCCCTCCATTTCAACCGTTTTTCTTACCGCAGGCAATTTCCCATCATTTTTACACGCTGAGAATTTATTGTCCCAATCAGATTCAAACTGTGAACGCCGTGTAACCATGGCCGCCTTAACCCCCTGAATATCCTTGAGGATTGTTTCAAGATCATTAAAGCGTTTTTCAACTGTTTCGTATTCTTTTCTCTGGGAAAGTTCAAGGATCTCGACATTAAGTGCCGCGGCGTTCTCGGCCAACCGCGAAATCCGCGCCCTGTCCTTGGTCTCTTCCTGAACCAGTATCAGCTCACCCTGTGTGCGCTCGATCTTGATTAAGAATCTGGACGTATCCTTGTAATCAGGAATAAGATTTTGGGCATCAACAAAATATCCGTGCGCAGCTTCATAGTCCTTTAACCGCAAGGCAGCAGCGCCTTTTTGATAAAAGACTTCAGTCTTTAGCTGTATTTCACGCCGCTCATCCTTAAGGCGCTGCGTCTCAACAAGCTCTTTACGGCGCCATTGGTCCTGACGCTGCTTTATATCATCCTTTTTAGACGACAAATCCTCATCCGTCTTGTTGTTAAGATTTCGTTTTTCAATCTCGGCCTGCTCAGAAGTTTTTTTCAATTGACGCCGCGCTTCATCCTTTTCCTGAATCCGGGCCTTATGCACAGCGTCGGCTTCGACCTTCTTCTGCCGCGCCACTTCAGCGGCCATGCGCTGACGCTCGGCTTCAAGTTTATCAATCAGTTTGTCCACCCGGGCGAATGTACGATCAGGGGTTTCAGCCTGCATGTCCTTAGAAAGAAGCCTGATCTCGCGGTAGATCGCATTTGACCTGGCCGACATGGCTTTAACAGCTTTGGCATCATCCTGCTCATGGGTTATGACACGGGATTCCTGAACATCTCTCGCCACAAAATTTGTTACGGAAGATGCCACCCGCTTCTTTTCAGCCGAATCCGGTACAGCAGGCACCATAACACTACTGATCTGCGCATTACTAGAACGAATTCCCTTGATGCTGTCTAAATATTGCTGTGTTGAACGATACCCTGACTGAATCTTTTTGACCATTTCAAATTTCACAACAGCCGCATCATATTTTTTGTCTTTGTAGGCCTGGACACCTTCCTTATATAAATTCATCAATGCAGAAGTACTGCCTCCAGCATTCCCCCCAGCCATGGATGTGCTGACACCTTTTTCGGAAGAAACATTGCGCGCGATATCCCGATCAAGACGCGAAAGATAATATTTGATTTTCTGATAATCCGGAGAAATCCCGGCGGCCTCAATGAACTTAGCTTTTGCAGATTCAAAATCACCATCATGATAAAGCATGACAGCCTGGGCATAAGGCTCAGATGCCTGCTGATCAGCCAGGAGTCGCTCTTGCCTGAGGGTCTCATCTGCAATGTCCTTGTCAATGCGGGAAAGATAAACACGCAAATTCTTATACCCGGGATTCAATGCCGCCAACTCGTTGAACTTTAATTTCGCATCATTGAACTGGCGGCCACCATACAGCTTGACAGCTTCGGCATAAATGGCATCTGAACGCCGTGCCTTATCCTGCCTGGACAAACGAATATCTAAATCTGCGGCATCTTTATCAATGCGCGCAAGGTACATGGCGGTTTCTTTATACCCGGGGAAAAGAGCCTGAACACGAAGAAATTTCTGTTTGGCCTCAAGAAAATCATATTTCCTGTATGAATCAAGCGCCTGGTCATATAAAGGTCCAACTTGACGTTCCCGGTCCATCAGTTCATCATCTTTTTTCTTCCGTTCAATATCTGATTCGATAGCTCCAAGGTACTTTAATGTATCTTTATAGCCGGAAAAAACAACTTCCACGGCAACAAACTGCTCTTTAGCCGCCGTATAATTGCCTGCCTTGTATGAAGCCAGGGCCTTAAGATACAATTGATCCGCCTCCTGGGCCCTGCGACGCTCTAATGCCTGGGCGTTAGCCTTATCAATCGAAAGATCAATGCTGCCCAGGATGCGTGTTGTTTCCTTATAACCGGGACAAATCACCTCGACTTCAAGAAACTTTTCTTTGGCCGCAGAAAACTCACTGTTCTGATAGAGGGCCATGGCCTGATCATAAACACCCTTAACCTGATCTTCCTTGGCCTGCAGAAGGTCTGCTTCTTTCTTCCTGAGAATATCATCGTCAATGCGGTCCAGATAATCCGAAGTCTTCTTGTAATTCGGTATAAAGGATTCAACAATAACAAATTTCTTTTTGGCATCCTGGAATCGGCCCGCCTGATAATCACTGAGAGCCTGGGCATAAGAAGCTTCCGCATCTTTCTCGCGCTGGACCCGGCTCATGGACGCTTCGTACTGACGAGCCTCTTCATCGATCCGGTTCAAATACACCGGCGTTTTCTTGTAATCCAGAAAAATACCGTTAACCTCAATGAACTTTGCTTTGGCCAAATCAAAATTCTTGGCATCATAAGCAGCAACCGCCTGCGTATAAATAACCTCGGCTTTCTCATTCATCATGCGCATCTTTTCAAGCTCTTCACGCTGAGCCTCTATTGATGCCTGCGACTTCTGTGTCTTGGCCAAAAGCTCAATGTCGGCATCGATCCGTTTCAAATAAGAACGTGTCGACTTGTAATCCGGAACACACTGGTCAACAACAAGAAGCTTTTCCTTGGCTTCAATCAAACGACCTGTTTGATAAAGCTTCATCGCATCAGCATAAGAAACATCAGCTTCCAGCACCGCCTGCTTGAACTTTTCCTTCTCTTCCTTGCGGCGCACCAGCTCTTCTTCCCAGACACGGCGCTCTTCATCGGCTTTCTTTTTCAAAATCTCGCGCTGCTCGTCCTGTTCGATCCTTTTCAAATAATCACGCGTTGATTTGTAATCTGGATAAATCCCTTCGACCTCGGCAAACTTGTCCTTGGCCGAGGCAATCAGATTCTTATCAAAAAGAGCCACAGCCGCTTTATAAACAAACTCAGCCTGGTCCTTGACCTGAAATAAGCGCTCCTGCTCGCGCAACTCCATCGCCTTGCGGCGTTCTTCGACCGCCTGCTTTTCCTTGAGCATATCAGCCCAGCGTTGCTTCTCCAGTTCACGCTGCCGCTCCATCGTCACCTGTTTCTTTTCATCCTTGACATCATTCTCAATGCGGGTCAAATAAGCCCTTGTCGCTTTAAAATCAGGCACAACCCATTCTACCTGCTGGAATTTCTCGCGAGCCGCCAGGAACTGACGCTCCTGATAAAGCTTAATGGCCTCATTGTAAACCACCTGCGCCTGCTCTCGCAGCTGGGCCACACGCGCCGCCTCCTTCTTTTCGATCTCTTTTCGCCACAATTCCTTTTCACGCAGACGGGCGATCTCAACATCTTTCTGCTGGCGCTCAATTTCATTTTTCTGCTCTTTAATATTCAAATGCTCGGCCTGGGCAATATCCTGATCAACGATCTGAAGATAACTTCGCACAGCTTTAAAATCAGGCATCATTTCTTCAACGAGTTTAAACTCATCCCTGGCCTCGGCAAACTTCTGCTGCTTGTACAGGCTTACAGCTGAAGCATAAACATCTTCCGCACGCCCGGCCAATGCTTTCTGGTCTTCTGTGACTCGCCGGACTTCATCTTCTTGCTGACGTTCAAGTGCTGTCTGTTGCAGCTTGGAGCGGCGTTCGCTGTCCTTGATGTAATGCGTCATTTCAGGGTGCTCGGTAATGCGGATTGCTTTGTCAAACAAAATGCGGGCTTCTTCCAAACGCCCTTCTTCCTGAAGTTTCAAACCCTGTTCGTAATATTGGCGGGCCTTGGCTTCACGCTGCTGGTTGCGCTTGATAACAGCCTGCTCCTTAATTTTTTCATTAACTGTCTTTATATTGTCTTTGGATTTCTTGATAAGAAGCTTGAGATCATACACATAATTAGCCTGGGTCTTATCCTCCTTGAGGATCGAAGGCTGCCCATCCGCAACGGTTTGCGCGTATGCTTGTGCCACAGCCATAAAGGCCACAACAAAAATCACAAGTAGTGTGGTGCGGTAATGTTTCATGAAATTTTATAATATCTCCGACGAGAAACAACGGAACCCGTTGCCATTAACCGTATTACCCATTGAAACGGTGCTATTCTAGCACAGCCTTCGAAGCTTCTTCCACAATTTTCTCCCACAATTTTCTTGCCTGCCAAAAATCGCCTTTATCATAATATTCTTTAGCACGCAGGAATGCATTGTAAATTCCTTCTTCCCAGGAAATATGCTGGCGGACAAACTGCGCCGCTTCCTCATACATCAACTGTGTAACCTGAATAATATTCTTATAACCCTGGCGTGCATCCTCAAGCCGTCCACGGGCATTCGCCTCCTGGGCCTCCTGGTACATTTTGTTCAATTCAACGACAAGAGCCCCATCTTTACGCTCCAACTCGGCCCGGATCATTTTCCTGGCATACAAATCGATGCGATGATCCAACCACTTGGCCTTGGCCCTGGCGCGTTCTTCAGGACTCTGGTCATACAGCTTGCCTGTCATGCGGATAAACGGCCCTTGAACCGTATAATCCAGGTCGGTCAGATCATCCACAAACTGCGTGAAATTCCAACCGATCCCCAATTCCATATTATCATTCATGCCATGCACCGCTTCGAGAAGGACGCCGCTCTTTTGATCCTGGGCTTCCTGGACTTTAAGTATCCTGTATTCTGCCCCGATCTTCCAATCCCTGTTCAGCGTATAATTAACTCGATTGATCAAAAGCCAGGTATGGGTCTTGGCGAATTCAAACCCTGTCACCTTCTCTTGCATGATACGCATGGCCAGCTTCTCGACAAGCTCCCACTTTTCATTGATCTCAAACGCGGCCCCCGCGGTCACAACATGCATCTTGGTGGCCTCAACATCTGTAACTGTATCCTGACTTGCCGGCCCCTTATTCTCTTTATATGTATACTGCCCGAATACATTCAGACGGTCCATGGTAATCGGCCGGTAGGCCGCACCCATAACAATCTCCTTGTATCCCGCCTCAGCTTTCTTCGTATCCATATTCAGAGTTGTTGAATACGAAAATTTGCCATTAACCGTTGTCTGCTCGTTGATCTTTCCCTGGGCCGACTGATAAAACACATACTGCTGCTTATCCGTTTGCCCCTTGTCCAAGCGGACCTCAGCCTTGGTCGAACTCTGAAAAACCGGCGAAGCACCCGGCTCGAGCCCCTTTTTCACATAACCCACCCCGGCTGTCAACGCGAGACGGTCCGTCACACTGCCATCCACATTCTGGACCTTTCCTCTTTCCATGGTCCCTTGCACCGCCACACGGTCATTAACATCTCCTGTCAGGCCAAAAATATTGGAATCAGAATACCCTTCGGTTGTAGTTGACTGCTTGCGGGCAAATGACGTTTCAATCGTACGGCCATCTTTAACTTTGGCTATTTTATATGTATCCGTTGTTTCAGGATTACCGGCACCGAAACCAAAAGAACGCTCCGAAGCAAACTGTGTCGTGGGATTGATCATGCCCTTTTCACCCGCCGTAATAACGGTCGTCTTTCCACCAGCCATGTCATCCACAACCTTAACGCCTGTTGTGGTTTCACGGCCTTCCTTGCCACGACGTGTGCCTTCAAGCGCCAGGGCCTGACGGTCTTTGGTCCCTGTCGAAGACCTGGTCGACTCAACACCGGCTTTCACATCAGCATCCTCCCCCACCTTGGTGGATGCTCCCAGCGCCACGGTCTCTTCCTGGGCAATGCCGGTCGGTGTCTGCGTCAGGCTTAACGATGTCTGCAACGATGTCTTGTCATTAATATTCCCCTTGCCGGCGACTGTCATGGTGTGCAAAAGTTCTCCGGCGCGGGACTTGGCCAGTGTATAATCTGTGGACAAAGCCAACTTCGGCGTTACATTGGCTGCCACACCCACCTTGGTTGAAACCCCCTCACTCCCGAGAGTCTCATTGACGCTGGCACTCAACTTGGCCGTCAACTGCCGCCTGACACCCAATGTCGTAGCCTGTCCGCCGGCCCCCAGGATCCTTTGCTGATGGCTGAACACAAGATCAGTTTTCTCATTAAGCGCATATTCCGCCTGGAAAGCCGCCGCAGCCGCCTGCGTGTTTGTTGTAGACACATAATCCGTATTTTTATTCTTGACCTGGTTCCCCTGAAACTCATAGGTCAAGCGCAAACGCCGGGCATCATGCACCAGCTGGATAAGTGTTGTGGTCGTTTCCTGGGCCCCCACCTGCATGGTCGTCTGAAGATTGCCCTGATCGATCAAGCGCTGGATATCACGGCTAGCCGTCAATCGGGTCACCGGTGTCACATCAAATGTCATGGACAAGCCCATCAGCTCTTTGCCCTGCTGGGAAGCCGTACTGCCGGTTGAATAACCCGCATCGATCCATTTATAATAACTCTTTATCCCCACACGGTCGAACAAACGGGCATCCTGCTTGATGCCATACGCCTTGCCGCTGACATCACTGGATGATCCCAATTCACTGAAGGTGATACCACCATCTGTTGAAATATAACTGTTCTGTCCCCTGGAAGATGTTTGAGCATACTCTGCCTTGACCGTCGCATCCTTGCCCAGGTGCACTGTAATATCCTCACCCTTTAATTCATAATCACCGGCGGTCTGGGCTTCGGATACATAGGTAGCCCCTGCCACAACATTCTTGCCGATGGCCTGGGCTACACGCACACCTTTCTTAGACTCTGCCAATTGATCCTGCACATAAAACTCGTAATCCGCAACGACATAAACAGGATCCCCGCTCAAAAGTCCGTTGGAGATAACCTTGTTATTATCCGCCATCATGGAAACAGGCTGCCAGAAAAGGATGCGCCCGGTTGAATAATCCAGATCGTAATCAACATTCTCTTTCAATTCGACCGACGACTTGACAAGACCGGTAACGCTGTCACGCACTTCCACTTTGATCGCATCCGTCCCCTTAACCACATCCTGATTCTTCAAATAATACAATGAGCCACCTGTCCCAAGAAATTCATTGTGCGCGGTGCGCTGCCGCGTTGTCGCGTGAAATACCACCACATTGGTGCGCGGCTCCCCGTATGCGGTTGAAGCCACCGTTTTGTAATCCAATTTACCGCCATAAAGCGTGCGGGTATAATTCGCAAATTCAGTGTTATTGAATGCCACAGCATAATTGCCCCAGATGGCCTGGGACTTGTCCCAGTCAACGCATAAATAAAGAGGCCCCTCTGTTGCCGTCGCATCATAATTGATGGTCGAACCATCGCCATAAAGCGGGTAATACTGTTCATCCTTAAACGTCTTTAACGCCTCCTTGCTCTGTCGCTCGGTATCAAAACTTGATGTGATTACATACTTACCCTTGATCTTTCCTTTTAAATAATACGCCATCTTGCCCTCCGTATAAAATCCGGGCAAATATTTATCATTACCGCTAATCGGCTCAACACTGCCTTTGTTCATATTATAACCGACCTTGCCATCCCCCATCGCCACAAACATCAGATAATCTTCACCGACTTTAACCTGCTTCCTGTAGCGCTGTGTCACCACACTCACCGGTTCAACAACCCCCGCATGGTCACCCGAACCGCCCGTGCTGCCCGCTGTCACCGCCAGAGAAGGCGCTTGCGACAAAAGTGCCGGTCCCTGTGCGCTGGAGACTTCAAATTCATAATCACCATCAGGCAGGATAACCTCCATAGGGACAAAAGAACTCTGCTCTGCCCCATCCAGAAGCTCGCGCGCAGTCAATCCCTGGCGCTCCAGAACAGGAACTTCCGTAAAAAGCTCGCCATTCTTTAACACCCTGATTTGACGAACATCCGCCGCTGCGGACTTGAACACCAGGGTGTCCCCCTTAACCCAAATCCCCTGAACTTTCAGCGCATCACCACCTGCGAGCGCTGTCAGGAAAGCCCGGTACTTTGAAAAACGCGCCGAAGCTTCCTGCTGTTTCTCAAGATCAGAACGCTTCCGTTGACGCTCCACCATTTCCTCATCTGTTAATACTTTTATCGCCAGCGACTGTTCTTTTGTCTCATCCCATTGATTGTTATCGCCCCTGACCTTGAGAACATAGGCATATTTACGGTCAGAACGGATATACCTTCCGGAACCATCACGCCCGTCCCAGAAAACCGGATCAAAAACATTGGACCGCGCCCCCTTGAACGAACGCACCACCTTCTTGGTGTCCGCATCGATCACGTCCATTTTCCACGAGGTAATGAACGGCGCATAATTCATGAACATCCTGAACTCTATCTGCTCGATGACAGCATCATTGTGCAGCAGGATATTGTCGTTAAATATATTAATGTTAAGCCTTGGTTTAGGCTGCGCGGGCGACTGGTCAATGAGGAATTCCTTCTGGAAGAACTGGGCGTCCTCTCCGGTGATCTGAACATTATCCATGTTAACGCCAAAATTCACCTTGATAATACTTCCCGCCGTCACATCCAGCACCTGCACCTTATCTGTCGTCAAATAAGCCCCCTGCGGCAGAGAGCGCTCATCGACCCTGAGCAAATGCCTTCCCGGCAAGAGCGCCGGAACGCTGAACTGCCCATTCTTGTCCGCGGTAATAAGCGTGCCATCTTCCATCACAAGGCGCACATTGGGCACGGCCCCTTCAACGACTTGCTGACGATCCTCATGAATATAATCCGGATCATCCTGACGCCCGTTCTCATTCCAGTCAAAGAACACCTTGCCAAAAACCGTCCCGGCATCAAAAAGCGGATCAAGCACAACCTTGACGCTCGCATGTGAAAGGTTGGACATGCGCCCGCCGTGCAATGCCTGCATCATGGCCGTATTTTCATACGTGCCGGGCGCAACGCCAGAACCGATCACCAGCTGATAACGCACAATCTTTTTCTGAAGCGGTGCGAAATCACCTGTTAAAAACAGCAGCGGACGATTGCCGGTGGGGCTTGCCATCGGAACCCCATCCAATAACGCGCGCCCTCCCATGAACTTGAAACCTGGCGGAATAAGATCATTCAACCGTGCATCAACAATCGTATTATCCGTCAACAAACTCTCAATCGTGACCGTATATGTAACAACTTCACCAATCTTGGCCTGGGATTTGTTGGCTGTTTTCTCAATCTTGAACACATTCGGGGAAGGATCCATTGGCAAGTCCCTCGCTTCCACGGCCCCGCTGGGTGTAAAGACTTCAGCACGCGAACCAACAACCACCGACCGGCCGACCGGCATCTGGGTATCGCTCAACGTTGACGGATACACATACCCGGATGCCTCGACAAGAAGTTTGAAAGACCCTGTCTTTGTTAAAAATGAAAACACGCCATCAACATCCGTTATCATGGGGTTAACCACCATCGCATCAATATCCACCCCAGCCACAGGCATGGTGTCATCTGATTTCAACAAGGTAACACGTGCATTCTTCAACGGAGCATTCGTCCCTGAATCAAAAACAACGCCCCTGATGTCAAAAACAATATAAGTAAACAGTTTACTGGCCACGCCATCCACCAGAACAGAGACTTTGTTATATCCGCGCTGTAATGCGGTTGTCATGTCAAAGGAAAAATCTCCTCCCCCGCTCACAACCCCCGTTCCCGCATACGTTAAAGGGGGAATGGTCAAAAGCATATTATTGGTGCCATTGCTCAAGATAACCTGCACCGTCTGCCCCGGCAAAGCACGTCCGGTGATCGTAGGCATCAAATCAAACAACGTGATATTATCTGTCGGTGAATCAATCACCGGTGTTTGCGCAGGGGTT
>JAZDPD010000104.1:0-10191 GCA_043798045.1 Candidatus Omnitrophota bacterium
AATGGATTCAGGACTGGATGAACAATTATCCCAGGAAGATTCTGGGTTACAAGACGGCGAATGAAATGGCAAAGGAATGCTTGCAGGGTAACAATTGATCTTAAAGCTCAAATTTGTCGCACTATGAGTTACAATTCGCCGGAACAGAAAAAAGGAGAGTATTGGGTTGGGCATACGGATAACTATGTTACAATAAAAACAGGTTCATCGGTGTCTTTGCGCAATGAGATTGTAACTTTGAAAGTCATCAGCATTGAAGCTGGTGCGGCCAAAGGAGAGATCGTATGATCAATAACGGTCAACAGAAAATTGCATCTTCCTTGCCGCGTATCCGTATTGATCTGCGTGATATCCACAGGCTAGACCGTGCCAATGGATACAGGCTGGATGTGATGGATGATGTTGGTTTCAATGATGTGCGCACCAAGATCTTTTTTGTGCCTTCACTGAATCCTGTGATTAATAAAGATATTCACCGGGTGCTTGTTCTTTCGGACGCCTCGATTGTCATGGGGGAAAATGGGTATGAGGCAGATGCTTTTTTCCTCGATCAGGTTCGACAGATATCAAGGACGGGGTGTGCGGTACTTGTGTTTTTGGGTGATTATTTGATCAGGTCAAAAGAACGCGCGGCTGATTTGCCCATGACAACACCTGTACCGGCTGCGGTATATTTGCTGGGGCAGTTGACGGCTATTCTGAGCCGACGTCAGGTGGTGGTGCTGCATGAGGATGGCCCCTATTTCAAGTGCCCGACGAATTATTATGCGGCATCCTACATTGCGCTTGATCCTGATGGACGATGGAAGGATCTGTTGTCAGCACATTTAAGGTCATTGGGCGTGCGCATCAATGAAAATATTTCGATTGATTCATTTTTCGGTACAATGAGGACATGATGGAGTTTGCTTTATTGATTGGGGCTGCGCTTGTTATTTTAAGCATAGCCGCCAGTAAATTATCCGATAAATTTGCTGTTCCTGCCCTTGTTTTCTTCCTGTTTATCGGCATGTTGGCGAGCATTGACGGGATCGGGTGGATCCAGTTCAATGACCCATTGCTGGCCAAGCAGGTTGGACTGATTGCTCTCGTGTTTATTATTTTTACGGGTGGCTTTGATACTGACCTTAAAGATGTGCGCCCTGTTTTGATTCCCGGGATTGTCTTGTCCACATTCGGGGTACTCTTGACAGCGTTTATTGTCGGAGGATCGGCGGTATACTTTCTTCATTTCAGCCTGCTGGAAGGTTTTTTGTTGGGCGCGGTTGTGTCTTCAACGGATGCAGCGGCTGTTTTCAGCATTTTACGTTCGCGGCAAGTTGGTTTAAAAGGATCGCTGCGCCCGCTTTTGGAGTTTGAGTCAGGCAGCAATGATCCTATGGCCGTTTTTTTGACGCTGGCCCTTATTAGTTTGATCCAGGGGACGGTGTCACCTTTACAACTGGTGCCGCAGTTTCTGATGGAAATGGGGGTTGGAGCGGTGGTGGGATGGTTTTTGGCGCGGGGTTGCCTTGAGTTTATTCGCTGGCTGAAACTTGAGTTTGGCAGTTTGTATCCCGCCCTTACAGCGGCCATGGTCCTTTTTATTTATTCTGCCGCTTGTTTGATGAGCGGCAGCGGGATTTTGGCGGTATATGTGGCCGGTATTGTCATGGGCAATGCGGACTTCATGCACAAGAAAACCGTCAAACAATTTCACGAAGGTCTTTCCTGGTTCATGCAAATTGCGATGTTCCTTGTCCTTGGGCTTATGATGCCCCTGGCGGCTATTCCGCCGGTTGTCGGTCAGGGTGTTCTGATTGCTGCGGTCCTCATGCTTGTGGCCAGGCCAGTGAGTGTTTTCTTATCATTATTTCTTTTTGGATTTGGTTTTAACCGCATGGGGATCATAGCCTGGGTAGGCTTGCGCGGGGCTGCTCCTATCATCCTGGCGACTTTTCCGTTGTTGGCCGGGCTGGCACAGGCTACTGAAATATTTCATATCGTTTTCTTTGTTGTCCTGGCGTCGATTGTTATCCAGGGGATGTCAATTCCTTTTGTCGCCAGGCTATTTAAAGTTGATACCCCTTTGGGACGACGACGTAAATATCCCATTGAATTTGAAAGGTCTGAAGCGATTCCGGCCACGTTGACAGATTTGATTGTTCCGTATGAATCGCTGGCGGCAGGTAAAACTATTTTCGAACTTCAAGTTCCGGCCAAGGCATTGATTGTGCTTATTTCAAGGGATGAAAAATTCATTATTCCCAATGGTTCGACCAGGATCCAGGGGGGTGATGTCCTTCTTGTTTTGGCAGAAGACAGGGATATCGCCATGCTTCAGTCATCGCTGGTCTGTAAGAAATTATAAGAAAAGGTTTTTATGTTCTTGAGATTATTATTGTGCGTATGTTGTTTTATTGTCATTTTGGGCCCGGCAGCGGCAGCAGAGATAGAGGCCCCTGCGGCTATTCATTTTTCAGATCAGGACCGTGTTCTTGTTATAGCCCCACATCCGGATGATGAAACCATTGGAGCAGGTGGTGTTATTCAGCAGGCCAGGAAGGCCGGAGCGAAGGTGAAAGTTTGTTTGCTGACACAAGGCGAGAACAATGAATTTGCGTTTATCGTTTACGAGCGCCGTATCGTTTTGAAACCCAAGGAGTTCCTGAGACTTGGAGAGGTTCGCCGTCGGGAGACTGTCGATGCGATGAAACTCCTTGGGGTTGATGCGGCGGATGTTGTTTCGCTGGGGTATCCTGATTACGGGACTTTGGAGCTTTTTCTGAAATATTGGGGTGATGTCAAGCCTTTCCGCAGCATGTTATCCCGGGTGCGAAAGGTACCCTACGCTGAGGCACTGACACCCGGTGCCGCTTACCTGGGCGATAATCTTCTCACTGATTTAAAGAAAGTTATTGCGGACTATAATCCGACCAAGATCTTTGTGACACACCCCGGGGATGTGAACCGTGATCATCGTGCCGCGTATTTGTTTACCAGGGTTGCCTTATGGACCCTTGAAGATGAGCACAAGATCACACCACCTGAACTTTATCCATTTATTGTTCATGTTGTTTCATGGCCTGTGCCTCGAGGGTATCGTCCCGAACTGCCCTCAACCATCCCTCCGGGATTTGATGTCAAGAGCCTTGTTTGGAAGACACAGGAACTTGATTCCCTGGAAATTAGTAAGAAGTTTGATGCCGTTCTTGAGTATCCTTCCCAGATTAAATACGCGCCCCGTTATCTGGTCACCTTTGCCAGGCGTAATGAACTTTTTGGTGATTTTGCTCCTTTACGCCTGGAACGGCAGTTGGTTTCCGATGCCGGGATTGTCTGGTCGGATGTACCCAGCCCCAATGATTCCAAACGGCATTTAAAAAGCAATGGGACCAAACATTTTGCCGTGACAGCTTATGCGCGTCAGGGGAATTATCTTGTTATTAAATTATTATTAAGACATGCAATGGACAAGGAATTCGGGATAACGGTTTCTTTGGCGGGGTATAGTCCAACCGTACCGTTTGAACAAATGCCGAAAATTTCGTTGATCTCAAGCATCAGCGGATTTTATGTCAAGGATAAGAAGAAAACCATTCCTTCAAAGGATGTCATTGTCATTGAAAAAGACAAGGAACTTATTTTTAAAGTCCCACTGACTCTGTTGGGTAATCCCGACAGGGTTTTAAGCAGTGCCAGGACCGCCCTTTATGATCTTGCTTTTGATGAAACACCCTGGCGTGTCCTGGAGCTGCCATGAAGGCTGTCATTCGCCCGTATGGTGATGCGGACAGGGATGCTGTCAGGCAGATTGCTTTTGATACGGCATTAATGGGTCAGAGTGCGTCAAGTTTTTTTGACGGTGAAGAATTCCTGAAGGATGCCTTGACGCTGTATTTTACGGATTATGAGCCTGATGCCCTCTGGGTGGCGGAACAAGACGGCGAGATTGTCGGATATATCATGGGGGCCAAAGATGAGTCGGTTTTACACGCAGTCCATGTGTCCAAGATATTCCCGCATTTACTCATTGAGTTGTTAAGGTCCGGGATTTTGTTCAGTAAAAAGAATTTGAAGCTTTTGGCGGGTTTGTTTCAGGGCCTGATTCGGGGAGAGTTCAGGATACCCGAATCGGTGCAGGGATACCCTGCTGTATTGCACATTAATTTGAAAGACTCTGTCAGGGGGCTGGGGGTCGGGAGTGCTTTAATGAGTGAGTTGCTGAACTCATTTTCTGAAAAAGGTATCAAAGGTGTGCGGCTGGGGACCATGTCGCAGCAGGCAGCTGATTTTTTTATCAAAAACGGTTTTGAGCTACTGCATCAAGGTCAAAGGTCATATTTAAAAGATGCTCTCGGGAAAAACATCCCGTTGTTTGTTTTAGGCCGTCGGTTGATTTTATAGAAAGGTTTTTATGCGCAATATTATTTTCCTTCTGATTTTTGGTATTTTTGCATTTCTTATCGGGAATAATGTCTTGAGCCTCACGGATCCTGATGAAGTCTTTTATACAGGGACAGCCAGTGAAATGGCAGCCCATGGGACGTGGGTGACACCATATCTATTCAATCAGCCTCAATTCGAAAAGCCGATCCTTACCTATGACTTGATCCGCGTAGGTCTTCTTATCTTCGGAAAGAATTCATTCGGCGCCAGGTTTTTCCCTGCTTTATTTGCTTTGATCGGCGGTTTGGCTGTTTATTTTCTGGGAAGGCTTTTCTTTCGTCGAGGCGATCAGTCCGTGACGGGGGCGCTCATGCTCATGAGTTCGGGGTTATTCATTGGCCTGGCCCGGACTGTTTTTACGGACATGATTTTTACTGTTTTTATTTTGCTCGCATTGGCTTGTTTTTATTGGGCCTATGAGAAACCGGCACGCAAGGATATCGGGCTGGTGTTGTTCAATGTTTTTGCCGCGTTGGCGGTCTTGACCAAAGGGCCGCTGGGGTATGTTATCCCGCTGGCGGTTGTTGTTGTTTTTCTTTTTCTGCGTCGTAGGATCAAGTTTCTTGCTTGCGGTGCATTTTGCTTTGGTACGTTGCTGTTTTTATTGCTGGCGGTCCCTTGGTATGCCTTGATGTTTTACAAATATGACGGGGCATTTATCAAGGAATTTTTCTATAATGACCATTGGCGCAGGCTCATTGAAGCCGAGCATTTGAAAAATGACCGCTGGTATTTTTATCCTTTGTCAATGTTAGGGTGCATGTTCCCTTGGGTGATCTTTACGGCGGCGGGTATGTTCAATGCCGGAAAGTCATTCTTCAAAGGAAAAGCGGATCCGGTCCAGCAGTTTCTACTTGTCTGGATTGTTGTGGTTTTTGTTGTTTTTCAGGTAGCGCACTCCAAACTTGTCAGTTATATTTTTCCTCTTTTTCCGGCAATGGCTCTTTTATCAGCGATTTATTGGGTTAAGGTTTCTGAAAAGAACAGGAACAAGTTTATAGCCATGCTCTGGGGCACCTGGGGGCTGTGTGCCCTGATTTTGGTTGTGCTCCTGGCCGGGCCGTTAAAGTTCAGTACGTATGTTTCTTTTTCACCCAGGTTTATCCTTGTGATGGCGGTTGAAGCTGTGTTTCTCCTGGCCATGGCGATATTTATCCGTCGGCAACAGTTTCAACGCGTGTTGTTATGTTTTTCCGGGCAGTTGCCGTTGATTTTCATGGGGGCCTTGTTGATGTGGCAGAATATTGAGCCGTTTGCCTCCACGCATTACGCGGCACAGTATCTGGCGACTCAGCCGTTAAATGAAGGAAAAATCCTTTGTTCCAAGTTTCTGGCGCGCAGTACCCGGTATTATTTGGACAAGGATGTGGCTATTTTTAATATGGGCGGCAAGAATTATTTCAGCCCGCATCCTATCGAGATGATTGATACCCCACAAGCCCTGGATAGTTTCTTGAAGCGGCAAAAGGTTACTTATGGGATATTTGAGTGTCATGATCTTGAAGATATCAAGACAGGGGCATCCAAACTTGGAATGAAAACAGAGCTTTTAAAGACCATAGGCGATAAGTGTGTCTTTGTTGTTGAATGAGCCGTATTGGAATTCCATAAATGTGACTCTTTGAGCGGATATTCCTTGCTTTAAACAGAAAATAATTTATAGTCTTATAGATTATTTTTATTTATAAGAGATAATAAGTTTAAGCTTTAGTAATCCCACATTTGACCTGGTTAAACTGTGTTCTTAAGATTTATAAGAATATTATTTATCTTCTTATTTATTCTTAGCGGAGCTGTACCTGCCTTTGCCGCATTAAATTACAACATCAAAAACGATACAACATCTTTCCTGTTTGTCAACGGCGCTACCGGCAACGTGGGTATTAACACAACGATTCCCGTCGGTAAACTTGAAATTAATGCCGGTGCGGCGGCTCCTTCCAGGTTTGTGAATGTAAGCGGTGCTTTTGCAGATCTTGATGGCACACGCGCCGGGATTTATGTGAATGCTGTGGCGGCAACCGTTGGGGCTTATGGTGCCATGGGTTCCTGGTCGCAGGTGCGTGCCACCGATACAGCCGGCAACTATACCAGTGCGCTTTCCGGCAGTTATGCCGAAGCCACCCAGGAGGGGACGGCTACGGTTGATAATCTGGTGGGATCATTAACCCTGGCTAATCAGATATCCAATGGACCGGTGACTAATGCTTTTGGTGTTTATCCCCAGGTTTGGAAAGGGGCAGGCACCATCACCAATGCCTACGGGATGTATTACCAGGGTGTGCCGACCGCCAATGGCGATACGGGGGTTACTACAGGTATTTTGGTTAATCAATATGGTGTGGCGATCGGGAACCTTACCACTGCGACGACCCGCAATGTGGCGCTGTTACTTGATGACAATACGACCGGAGCAGCTGCAACCGGCAGTTACGGGGTGCTTCAGGAATCAACAGTGTCCAATTCATTTGCAGGGAATGTGGGTGTTGGCACAACGGATGTGTCGGCACAGTTAACCCTGCATTCAGCAGGGCCGATGCTAAGGGATGTGCGCTGGAACAAAGATACGACCGGCGCCGCAGCCAATGAATCTCAATACATTGTCGGGACGACCGCGGTTAATCGTCCGGCGCCAAGCGATATCCAGAAGTTTAAATTCTTTGCCGGTTATGGCGCATTTCAGGAAGTTGGTCAAATTGCCGTGACCATGCCAACGGCCTTAGGTGGTGTGCCGCAGGGGGCGATCGACTTTTCAACCCAGGGGTTAAATAGTGGTTTAGCTCAGCGCATGGTGATTGACAGCAATATTTACATGGCCGCCAATGTGGGGATTGGGTCATCAAGCCCGGCGCGTCTACTTGAGGTTGGTATTAACCCAACGATCCCGGCGGGATCAACGCCGGTGGTGGCGGTCAAAGGCGATGTGGCGGTTGACGGCAAGATCTATGGCGATGCTTCGGCCTTGACCGGGCTTCCCAGTGGTATCAGCGGGTTGACGACTAACGCATTGCCCAAGGCATCGTCTGCAACAACGTTGGTCGATTCCGGGGTTTATGTGGATGCGAACGGGAATGTGGGGATAGGGACGATTTCTCCTGTTACAACATTGGAAACATTAGGTAATGTAACTATCACATCAATTGGGAATCCTTCTCTTCTTGTACGACAAACGGCCCCGTTTTCTTACAATGAGATGTTCAGTGTTCATGGTGGATCAGGTGTTATTTATTTAAATAAAGGTGGAGGGTATACTACAGTCGCTAACTCGTCCGATCTCGGCGGTAGGATGAATATCTCTTCATTAAGTACAGCCTCAGGCAGGGTGCCATTAGTTTTGACTGGCGTTGTTTCGCAGACAGTGAATTTATTTGAGGTTAATAGTGTTGGAGATTTAAGTGGAGACCGGTTTGTTATTACCAGCAATGGGAATATTGGCATCGCTACAATCGTACCGCGTGCCAAACTTGAGCTTGTAGGTTCCGGCTCAACCACCGGCACAGCCTTTCAGATCGACGACAGTCTTTACAATCCTAAAGTCACGGTGCTGGATAATGGGAATGTGGGGATTGGGACGACGAGTCCTAATGCAAAACTTGAGTTATCGGTGGCAAATGGCGATGGTATTAGTCTTGGCGATCGTGGTGTTGATGGCACTCTTTGGGTGGGAAGAACCCAAAGTGGTTCATTGACTGGAAATTCCGCAAGAATAGGATTCCTGGAACCAGTGTCCAATCTTGGAACCATTGTTTTTAATACTAATGGGAACTTAACTGTGAGCGAAAGGATGCGCATAGATCAGGAAGGTAACATCGGCGTTGGAACCGCCGCTCCCGTTGCGATGTTTCACGTTGGCAAAGGCAATCCATCCGGCACCGCGGATCTTTCCTCCAACTCTGCCCTGATCAAAGGCAACCTCGAAGTTGACGGCAAGATTTATGGCGATGGTTCGCAAATAACCGGGGTTGCCGGTGCGGTGAGCGGGCTTACGAATTATAGCGTCCCGCGTTCCCAGGTCGATGGCAAGACACTGATCGATTCAGGGATTTATATGGATGCCAACGGGAATGTGGGGATTGGGACGACTGTACCAGTGGCAAGACTTCAAATTGATAGTTCAAGAGTAATTGGTCTGCAAAATTTATTAAGACTTGCATATGCCAACAATGCAACTTCTGGCGGTCAAATTGATTTCTGGTCTGGGAACGCTGCGGTTGTAGGGCGTATCCAAAATGCGTATTCTTCATCTGCTAGTACATATTTTTCATTTTATACATATAACGGTGTTTTAGGAGAACGAGCGCGAATTGATTCTAATGGTAACGTTGGTGTTGGCACAACAGCGCCGGTAGCCAATTTGCATGTAGGGGCTGGGTCTCCCAGCCCTGGTATCGGGGCTGACCTAACCAGTAATAGTGCCCTTATCAAAGGCAATCTTGAGGTTGATGGCAAGATTTATGGCGATGGTTCAGCTTTAACGGGTATCTCTGGTGCGATTACTGGGCTTTCAACTTACGCCGTGCCGCGTGCTTCATCCGCCACGACGATAGTTGATTCCGGGATATATCTGGATGTCAATGGGAATGTAGGGATTGGGACAACGAGACCTGTTGCACAAGTTAATATTTTAAAAGCTGATTCTTCGGCATTGACAGATATTTTGGTCAGTCCGATTGTTAAAACAAGTGGCAATCTTATTGATTTACAGGTTGGCGGTGCAAGTAAGTTCTATGTTCAGTCTAATGGCATCGTGGTTGTACCAAACACATTAGTTGCAAATATATTAAATACTTCAAATCTTAGACCCAATGCTGATGAAACAACATTGAATCTTGCTGCAAGGAATTTTACGGGAAGTTCAGGAATTCAAACAGCATCTCAAATTATTCCGATTATTAATCAGTCTGGAACAGCTGGTTGGATTGGGCTTTTGGTTAATCCTTCATTAACAGGTGTAGGTTCCGGTTCACAAGTATCTGCAGCATTTATGAATGGTAAAGTCGGTGTTGGCACTACCGCACCCGTTGCAAGACTTGAAGTTGTCGGCGCTGGCTCCACCACCGGCACAGCCTTCCAGATCGACGACAATCTTTATAATCCCAAAGTTACTGTACTGGATAACGGGAATGTGGGGTTAGGGACGGTTGATCCGAATACGTTGCTCCAAATTGGTGGCTCAACTGCAAATGCAAACGCTATTATTACATTTGGTAAGACTGTTGCTACAGGTGAGCAAAATTTGCCAACTATTTCTCACGGAAAGGTTTTATCAGGGGCAAGTAATGATTTATTGCTTTCAGCAACAAGTACGAGCGGTGGAATAGTACTTAAGACCTTGGGGGTTGTAAGAGCGGTTGTAAACGCTTCTGGTTATTTCGGCATTGGCATCACAGCTCCCGTTGCAAGTTTGCATGTAGGGGCCGGTTCGCCGATACTCGGCGCTGATCTTTCTTCTGACTCAGCTTTGATTAGAGGCAATCTTGAAGTTGACGGGATCATTTACGGCAACGGGTCGCAGATTACCAATGTGGCAGGGGCTGTGAGCGGATTGACGAATTACAGTGTTCCGCGTTCGCAGTCTGATGGCAAGACACTGATCGATTCCGGGATTTATACAGATGCGAACGGAAATCTTGGAATAGGAATGACGAGTCCACAATATGTACTGGATGTTGTTGGCACAATTCACAGTTCGATCTCTATTTCGACTCCAAGCACTGGCTATTTTGCTAGCGGCAACTGGGCTTTGGGCAATGCTGCGGGAAT